>NZ_DBMCWA010000013.1:0-92120 GCF_056977735.1 Succiniclasticum sp. | reverse complement strand
CCCCATGGCCCAGGCAGCCAGACTTGCCGTCACCGGCAGTCGCCGCAGTAACTCGCCAAGCACCGGTTTTCCTGTTACGTACGAATTGCCCAAATCACCGGAGACCGCATGAAGCAGCCATTTGCCATACTGCATCCAATATGGCTGATCCAGTCCCATCGCATGCCGCATAGCTGCAAGTTCCGCGGCAGTCGGCTCCGTAATCCCATCCATCGTAAGGACTACAATTGCCGGATCGCCCGGGGCTATGATTCCCAACAGGAATGACAGCAGAGTAATACCAATCAGAAAAGGCACCAGTAAAAACAGCTTACGCAGGGAAAAAAGAATTGCATTTTTCATTGTCCGGCCTCATCTTTCCTGATCCAATGCACTTTATCCAAGGTAATCCCGTAAGTAATCGCCTTATATCCGCCCAGCCTTTTATCGTAAACAGCAAGATTTGTATCTTCCAAAAGAGGAACGACTGCCGGATGTATAAGCAATTGCTGGATAATCGTATCATATAATTTGGCCCGTTCCGGTATGGGATACGTGTAATCCAATTGTGCAAAACAATTCTCTATCACAGGATTATAGTATCCGAAGCTGCTGGACTTGTTCATGCCTCCTTCAGAGGAAAAAAACTCATGTAACAGCCAGGTCGGGTCCAGATTAGGCAGTCCCCTTGTTCCGATAGACATATCAAACTCTCCCCGCTGCATGGTCTTGCGGGAAGCCTGGTTGTCTACCATCACGATTTCCACATCCAATCCCAACGGTCTCAGTTCTGCCTGTATAAATTCGGAAATAATTTTATAGGGGTAACGCGAAACGCCATATTGGTGCAACAGGAATTTTACTTTTTGCCGTCGTCCCTGCAATACATTAGAAGCAAGCTTTTTGGCTTTTTCCATATCAGTATATGGCGGGTAAACTTTAGTGAAGGGGTTGGTACTGTTCAAAAAACTCATTGTCGGCGTACCGAATCCGCAAAAGTAATGCTTTACTATTTTTTCACGGTCAATGGCAAGATTCAGGGCAATACGCATCCGTTCATCATTGAAGGGAAAACGGCGTCCGTTAAGCGTAATATAATGGGATATAGTTGATTTTGCCGCATTGCAGGCAAACCGCTCATCCTTAACAAGCTCTCTCGCCAGTATCGGGGTCAGCCCTCCCAAATCAATAACGCCGTGCACCTCACCGGATTTCATGGCGGAATACCTGGTTTCCGGAGAAGGAATCACTTTGATCCGCACACTTTTTGCTTTAGCTTTTTCTCCGTAATAATTCTCAAAGCGTTTCAGCACAGTATATTCATTATCTTTTCTGTCTGCTATGTAAAAAGGCCCTGTCCCCATCGCGGTTGAAATAAAATCACCAGTATCCGTATTAAAACACTGCGGGCTGAACATCGCGCTGCCCCACCCGGCCATCCGGTAGATCAGCATAGGCACCGGCTTTTCAAATGTCAGTTTTAATACATACTCATCCACAGCTTCTGCTTTCAGCAGGCCCGGATAGACCCGCTCAATTGCAAAGCCGTAAAAAGACGAAGGGCGATATCCCATATGGGAATATCTTTTAAAATTCTCCACAGCTGCCTTTGCGTTAAAGGGAACCCCGTCCTGAAACGTTACCCCTTGACGTAAACGAAACAGCCATTCCGTCCTGCTTTCATTGGACTCCCAGGCCAGGGAAAGCTTTGGTTCAATATCGCCGTCATCAGAAATTGCTATCAGCGGTTCCCATGTTTTCAGGATTACCGTAGAAAAATAAGGATCTTTATAACCGGGGGCCAGATCCCTGCCGGCAGCCAGAATGATTTCCGCATCTTCCGTGACAGCCTGCTGCTTCTTGCAGCCCGACAAAGAAATGATTACAGCAAACAAACATACTGCCAATAAAACTATTGTTATAAAAAATCTCTTCTTCTGCATGGCATTCATACCGTTTTACAGATTATAAATATTCTTACGAAAGGACTATTTCAGCCTCTTATGTTTCGTAACAATCAAAAATGCGATTACACCCCCCGGAATACTCTCTGGGGGGTGTATGATATTACCTACATTTTATCACAGATCAAAGGTTGCGGATACCAGGAAGGTTCTGGGCATGGAAAGACCAAAGGTCGTAGAACTGCCTCTGCCCATCCAGTAATCCTTATTCAAAACATTGAAACATGTTGCGGATACTGTTACAGGAATCTTGCCCATCTTCGCCTTGTAGTTTACACCCAAATCCAGGGTCGCGTAAGCAGGAATTCTTGTTTTGCCCGTGGGGGAAGACGTGTTATCAATAAATGACTTGCCGCAGGTAACTACACGGCCCATGATGCCCCATTTATCGTCCGGCTCATAAATCAGACCTAACACCCCGCTCCATTTGGCGACGCCGTTGACAAATTTCCCGTCATTGGTGCCGCCGGCTGTTTTACGCCGTTCATTATCTAAATACATTATGCCGCCGGTATATGTCCACTTGTCATGCGGTTTTCCGTTAAAGGTTAATTCAGCGCCGCGGAACCGTTCACGTCCATCAATAGCTCTGCGATACATACCACCGCCCAAATCAGTATCAATAATACTTTGTTGGTCAATATCAAAAATACTGAAAGTCGTCAGTGTCTTTCCGCTCTTTATCTTAACGCCGATTTCATTCTGTTTACTGGTAGAAGGATCAAGAGTATCACCGTTATTTACATATTTTGTACCCGAAACTACAGCACCTCTTGAGAATGCTTCCGTGTGACCAGCATAAATGGCTATGTTTTCCGTGGGCTGATAAGTTACGCCGTAAGTCGGAAGAATATTATTGTTTTTAATCTTCTGTCCGTTTACTTCGTTTTTGAAGTTTTCATGCTTTCTGGAAGCAGCTATAGAAACATTCCACTTCTTGCCGATTTTCATGGAATCGCCGATGGTAATACCTGTATTGACCTCGTCCCACTGCAATGTAGGTGTACGAAGCTCCGGAATTTCAAAACCAGCCAGGTAAGCTACGCCGTTATATAAATCGCCGCCTATTGTTCCTTTGGCGCTGTTATGGGTATTATTCCAGTATTTCGCATAGGAACGGTCAAAGGACAGAGACACATTGTGATCTATAATGCCCGTCTTAAATTTTCCTCTTATTCCTGTCTGAATGTAGGTGTTGTTTCCTTCTTCAGCCTGTGCGTTGGATACATTGGAGCTGTCAAATTTTCCAAACTCGTTAAATTTTAACGCTGACGATGAATTATATTTGTAGCCCGTACGATAATGATGACCCGCATTCACAAACCAATCCAGATTTTTCCCGATCTTCTGATCATGATTAATCGTAAACATCCATCCACGCATATATTTTACAGTTCCGTCAAAATCATAATTGTTTTTGGAATTCGGCGATTCAGGCAGAAGATCACTCTTTCCATTATATGTGAACCAGCGCTGTCCGTGATATACTCTTTTATCCCAATGACCCAGGAAAATATTGGTGTTGCTCTTTTCACTGCGGTGATCAAGATTTACAAAAATATTTCTTTCTTTATCCTTTGCTTTTCTGGATGAAAGTTCGCCATCCAAATATTCGCCATTGATACGGACGCCCCATTCTTTGTTTTTGCCAAAGCGGCGGCCTACATCAATATATTCACCAAAGTTTCCGCGACCGGTAAATGTCTGGGTATAACGGGTAATGGGAGTATCTTTGGCACGCTTGGTCACAACGTTAATCGTACCGGGAGCCGGTGTGGCACCGCTGTTGGTGCCGTTGTTAGACATGCTTACACCGTTAACGCCTGCGTTAGGGCCGGAGGTGATATCAATACGTTCAATAAAATGGGAACGGGGTTCAGCGAACTGGTAGAACAGGCTGGGAATCCCATTCAGCATCATATGGTTGCCGTTCATGTTAATCCCGCGCATGGAAAAATCGGAATACATGGGAGACGTAGAACTGGTCCGGATAGACGGATTGTTGATCAGTACACTCTGCAACGGTCCTGCCGGGTTCACGAAAGTCTCCACCGCTTTTTGCGTCATGCTCATTTCCGAATAGGGTATTTCCATCAGGCTTTTATTTCCGAAAACACCCATCTTTGCTGTTTCATTCACTATACCGCCGGGAAGTTCCACAACATTTCCTTCCGCTTCAACAATAATCGTCGGCAAATCGAATGAATGTGTTTTTTCGGCATGAGCAACCGCTCCGCCATACAACACCGGCATAATGATTCCGCAAATCAGAGCGGCCATCAACATGCCTTTAGAACGTTTTTTCATAGTGTCTTCCTCCTATTAATATTATTGCACACCTTTCCTGCAGCCAGTCTTGCATGATCCTGCCCTACTCAGCGGAACAACCTTATTCCCGGTAAACAAAAACGCCCTTTTGTAAGCAACAAAAAGGCGTAGATTCTCTCTGTCTCCCGCCATTTCGTCACTCGCAAAATGTTTATATTCCGGTCAATACGGCATACCTGCTGGCTTAACATTCAATCGTTTCAGATGGGTTTCGATTCCAATCCGCCAGAATAATGTTTACAGCTGCGGGACAGCACAGGCTTTTCACCTGTTGGCATTTTAAGCATTACTGCACCGTAAAAAAATATTAGATTTAAAAAACTGTCAGTTCTTCAGCGTTCTTTTATATACGAAATAATTTGTACTACCCGTTTCGAATCATAAGCAAAGCCATTTTTTTCTTCTATTACATTCTGCATGAATTTTTCCGAAAGCTGATCATTAAAATTCAAAAAAGATAGTTCTCCCAGATCATTCTTCATCTCTGCTTCCACTTCGGAAAAATCATTATACCTTTTCCTTCTGGTATAGGTTATATATTCTACATTTGCATTAATACCCATATCCCAAAGCATCATCGGCACAAGGATATAATCGTTGTTAAACCGGTAGGAAAGTCCCAGATCCCTGTACAACTCATACATCTGCGGTCGCAATAAGGTCCTGACAATAACAAAACCCTTTCTTCCATAAGCAGAAATTTTTGAAAGAACCTGCCTCATATAGCAGACCCTGTACAAAGAATTGACCGCAAGGACAAAGTCCGCCGGATAATCTTCCGCAAAATCTTCCCATTTAGAGCAAATCATACGGATGTTTTCACGTTTCTCCTGCTTCATGCTTATTGCTAGTTGCTCCAGCATGGCCGGTGAAAAATCCAAAGCAAGGATTTCTTTTGAATACTTAGAAAGAGGTATGGAAAAATTACCTGATCCGCAACCTACATCAATAATCTTCCGGCCTTCGCCAAAGACTCCTTTCAACTTGTCCTGCAAGATTAAAGAGTCCCTGTACAGATTATATTGTTTGGAATATGTGGGCGCCAGTTTTTCCCAAAAATCCAATTCCACCTTGTCGTCAAATTTACGACCCGATTTACGTTCTGCATCCCATCCCTGGTCTTTTTGCCACAAATCATCCAAATTTACCGCATTTAACTGATACATATACAAACTCCCTGCTTCCTTTGGTATAACTCTAATCAATATAGCCGCTATAAAGTCAAGCGTATTTTTTTGATATTTATTTACCGTATCTTTGTTTTTCAGGGGAAAAACAGATTTATTTCCTATAAATTTAAAGAAAACAATCTTCTATTGTCTTTGCAGGAAAAAAAGTTTATAATTAATATAAACTATTAAGCCGTCAAAATTAATTAAAAATTATTTCTATTAAAATTCGGAGTACGGCCATGGGAATACGGGAACAGTATTATACGCCTGTAGAATTTGCCAAAATGTTTAATATTGATAAACAAACCCTGATTTATTATGACAATCAGGGAATTTTCGCGCCTGCCTATAAAAAGGAAAACGGTTATCGATATTATTCGGCAGATCAAATTGTTTTATTCAGTATCCTGCTTGCCTTGCGAAAACTGAATATTCAAGGGCATCTGCTGGCCGAGTATAACAAAAGCCCTTCCAATGAAAAATTGACAGAAATGCTGAAAGACAAAATCTTTGAGTATAATGAGACTGTGCAATCACTATCGCAAAAAATCGAATGTCTTCAGTCTAAAATTTCCTCTATTCAGAAATCGAACAGTTTTCCTATTAATAGCATTATGCTGATTCCCCGTCACCGGATATATTGCCAGCGCAGCGCCATCATTCATGAAAACACCTCTTCCAAAGATGCCCTGCTGGCAAGCACACCACTGATCAGCAATTTTGCTGCAAACCTGTTGACACATCATCTGCAGCTTTCTTTTATGCCCATTTTTAAAAATCTGGATGATCTGAGCCGGCCCCATCAATACAGAATCGTTCTGCTTACCAATGAAACAAAACTATTTACAAATCCCTTGGAATATCCTCCGGCGTTATATCTTACCTTGATCATCGAAGGCACTTTCCGTCAGAATTCGTTGCAGTATATAGCTCTGGTGAGGGAGTTTATGGACAAAATCGGTCTCTCCTATAAACCGTTAGCTTTCATAACACCGTGGCAGACTTTCAACTGTTTTGAAAACGAAAAACGAAAACTTACTAAGATAGAACTTAACGTCTCATATGAATAACTCTATTCGTACGGGACGTTAATTGTTTAAGAAGATGTTGATTCATCATATACAGTTTAGATTAAATTTTGACGATACCTGCAGGCACCCGGGTGTAAAAACACCCGGATTTTTTTCGTAATCACGCATGGTTACTTGCGTTTGACCCTACGCACTCATTAATATAGGATAGATAAGTGGTTATGCATCAGAAAGACGTAACTGAAAGGCTGTAAATTCAATCTGTCTGAGAGTGCGGTCATGGAGTTTTGCGCGAAAAGGCAGTTGCCTGCGTTCACCTGCTTTCATGTTGTGCCACAGGATATTTTTCAAACCTTTCAGACACTACCTTTCCTGACTCCGCATCCCAGTCAAACAGCAGCACCGCTTCTTCCCCACTGTACAAAAGCTTTGCCTTTCCGTTTTCTATCACCGCGCTCTGCCCCGGCGTCATGTCCATCCACTTCGGAGTGCCTGTCTGGTTGCAGACCACTACAGGCAGCCCTGTCCGTTGGGAAGCCAGCTCCCAGGCCGGTAATGGCGTTCCCGTTTCCTTCGTGGGGGGCCAGGCGGCCAGATCCACTATAATCTGCGCTCCCTTATCCGCAAGAGCCCGGGGATACTGTAAGAACCAGATGTCAGAGCAAACCAGCACACCGGCTTTCACACCGCTACAAACAATCGGTTGCAATTTATTATCATTAGTCGACCATACTTCGGCACCAAACCCCACGTGGGCTGTCATTTTACAATGACGCCCGGTCAGCTTTCCGTCAGGGCCGAACACGAGGCAGGAATTTCGGTAACAATTCGCTGCTGCATCCTGTTCACCTGCTCCCAAAAACAGATACGCACCGTATTTTTTGGAAGCCTCTGTTAAGGACCGGATGTTTTCAGATGGTTGTTCTTCAATTTTATCCTTTTGCGACGGGTCAATTACATAAAAATAATATCCCTGCAACGCAGTTTCCGGTGTAACGATCCAGTTCGCCCCATGCGCCCCGGCAATGTGAATTGCCTTCTCAATTTTATTTACATTTTCTGTCTGGGGGCCCTGGGCTACATCCAAATGACAAAGCGCAATGCGTATGGATTTAGTTGCATTTCCGTTTTGGAAATGACCTGCAGCTGAATTATAATCCCCGGTTCCAGCAGTTACGCCCACGCAACACAACGTTAGCAACACAATACATAATAGCAGGCAAAACTTTTTCGTGAAGCTCTTCATATCAATTCTTCTTTCACATTTAATACGCTGTTTCACATATTTTCTTCCATTCCCATCTCCGCCATAAACGCTTCCAGTTCTTCAAAGGTCATGGTATTGGGAATCGATAATTCCGTATTATCTAGAATCGTTTTTGCCAGATTGCGATAAATCTGCGCCTGTCCGGAATCCGGTGCATACTGAATCACTGTCTGCCTCCGGATTTCCGCTTTCTGTACGATCTGATCCCTGGGAATAAACGCAACCAGTTTTGTATTCAGCTTTGCTGCGAATGCCTCCAGCAGTTCCTTTTCCCTGGGCGTATTGCGGCTGTTGCCGATCAGTCCTCCCAGCCGTACCTTGCCTCGCTGCGCAAAACGTTTAATGCCTTTGGCAATATTGTTGGCGGCATACAGTGACATCATTTCCCCGGATGTTACGATATAAATCACATCCGCGTAGCCTTCCCGGATCGGTACCGCAAAACCGCCGCAAACCACGTCGCCCAGCACATCGTACAAAATCAGTTCATCATCTTCGTTTGCATGCAACGCATTTAACCGTTCCAGCGCAACGATAATACCTCTGCCGGCACAGCCCACGCCGGGTTCCGGTCCGCCGGCTTCGATACATTTTATATGATTAAACCCGTAATGAACGATCTCCTCCAGGGTAACACTGCCGTCATCTGAATTTCTGACCGCATCCAGAACCGTTTCCTTGCAGATCCGGCCCAACACCAGCCGCGTGGAATCATTCTTGGGATCGCAGCCGATCTGACATACTTTTACACCCATCTCACTCAGTGCTGCGGAAACATTAGACGCTGTTGTGGATTTACCGATTCCGCCTTTTCCGTAAAACGCAATTTTAAACATAAAGCCTGTTCCTTTCTTTGTCTGGACTTTTCAATACATTTTTTATATTATATCCTGCTTTCAAAACGGTGTCACGGTAAACTGATCTGATACCGTTTTTTTCTTTCCCTCATCCCATTCAAACAGAAGCAGCGCATCGTTCCCGGTATACGTCAGTTTCGTCTGCCCCTCTTCAATGTACACGCTCTGCCCCACGGTAAAGTCGAGCCATTCCGTTTTTCCTGTCTGGTTACATAAAACCATGGGCAAACCGGTTTCTTTGGAACAACGGATCCAGGAAGGCAGCGGGTCCCCACACTCTTTGGATATGGGCCAGCCGGCAATATCTACCAGTATCTGCGCCCCCTGTTCTGCCAGCCGTTTGGGACATTCGATGTACCAGGCATCGGAGCAGACCATGATTCCTGCTTTAATATTCCCAACCAGCACCGGTTCCACAACCGTACTGTTCGTCACCCAGCCTTCCCCGCCGTAACCGTGGGAGTGATTCTTCCGATGCTTTCCCACCAGTTCGCCGTCCGGTCCGAACACAAAGCAGGTGTTGTAGTTGCACCGGTCTTTCTCATCGTACTCGCCGGCCCCCAGGAACAGGTACTGTTGATTCTTCCTGACCAGCTCGCGCAACGGATCCAAATATTCCGCCGGCTGTATATCCAGTTTCTGTTCGGGGTTTATTTTATAAAAATGGTATCCGGGTATTGCGGTTTCCGGTGTGATGACCCAGTCAGCCTTCTGCTCTCCTGCCATTTTCAGAGCCCGTTCCAGGATTTTCAGATTCTTTTCCATAGGGCCAAGGCTTAACGTCAGATGGCATAATGCAATTTTTATCATGGTCTCTCCATTCTGCCGCCACAGGATAACGGCACAACTCGTTATGGCATAATCCGTTCACACTTGTCGGTTTTCTTCCTTTAAATAATACAGGGTCAGTGTCTGTTCAATAATCTCCTGAACCAATTCGCCCCAGCCTTCAAGCCCGATATATGTCCTGTATTTCCGACGGATCCGGCTGTCTGCTTTGTACATGTTCAGATAAATCGTTTGCGCATAATTACCGGCCAGCGTCCGGTCTGCGGAGGTGCCGAACAGCAGCCGGTAGTCTGATGGGAGCCATTCCGGATAACAAGTATCATCCACGCAGCCCGAAACCAGCTCTTCTTCTCCGCAATAATTTCCCTGTATCTTATATGTGATCGTTTCCACTTCCAGAATTTCGTTTTTCAAGGCATCAGCCAGCGCTTTTGCCTGCGTATACGGCAGGGCTATCACTGCCTGCTTATAGGAAAGGTTCGGCATGATTCGTTTCAGCGAATCAAACTGTTCCAGTATATTCTCTTGCATTACTGTCGCTTCTTCTGCCAGCGTTTTCAGTTCAGGTTTTATTCCTAACCATTTCCCAATGTTTTCCAGCCATTCCCTCGTCTGCCGGATTCCAAACGGCGGAGGGAGCACTGCGTATTCCTGCCCTGTCTTTTCCTGCAGAAATTTTGCAGTCCTGATTCCCAATTCCGGGGCTATAACAATATTCAAAGCAGCGGCAGGAAGGTTTTGCAGCTCTTTCAATTCCAGCCCGCTTTCACCGGGGCAGATTCCTATTTCAAACCCGGCTTCCTTTACCAAACGTTTCAGTTCAATCAGGTCACCGCTGCTGTCGGGATAATATCCGCAATATCCTATCAGGTTCACCCTTTTCGGATTGGCGGCTATACATTGTTGCAAATCTGTTTTTTCCAAAATCGCGACCATGGCCGCCTCATATCCTTCTTCAAACAGGCCTGTCAGGCCGCCCGTATCCATTACTACAGCAGGATATGGCAGTTCCAGACCGCCGACGATTCCCTGTACATCGTCGCCGATCAGCCCGGCAGAGCAACTGCTCAATACTGCCAGCAAATCGGTTTCCTTTTCCTTATCCAGTACTCCTTCCAGAACTTCCTGGATTCGGTCACCTGCGCCAAACAGAAGATCCGACTGTTCCATATGGGAACAATATAAACGGTACTGCAGGTTACGGTTATAAGCCATCAGTTCCCGTTCCGCAATCAGCGAACACCAGCTTGGTCCGTTAAGCACGACCCTGGCATTTTTGAAACTCAGCACTGCCGCGGCAGCACCGGTCATCTGGCAATAACCCTGACAGGGCAGCCAGGGTTCCATACTGTTATTCTTCATGAAACATCCTCCTGCCCGATTCCAAAAACCGTTTTATCTGCTTCCAGAAGTCGCAGATCCCGGTTGCGCCTATATGCCGCTTCGTCGTGATGAACTGTCTGGCAAAGTACGGTTTTTCAATGACAGTGATGACAAAATCCCCGGACGGTTTTTGTTGAATAAATTCCTCTTCGGAATAGACCGGCTTCCCATACCTCTGCAATGCGTTTCGATATTTCCCTTTTTCCATCTCCGACATTTCTGACAGAAGGATAAAACCTGCAACCTGTATCCCAGCTTCCTCAAGCAACGCAATTTTCCGCTCCGGCATGGCAAAGTCATAAGAAAAAACAAACGCAAGCAGGCAGCTGTTATTTTGGAAGACAGGCTTACATTCTGCAATGCAGGACTCCATCCGTTTTTTCTCCTGCTCCACTGCCTGCGCGGCAAGGACCGGTTCTCCCAGCAGTTCCCCCATTTTTTTCAGGTAACCGCAGACCTCCCGGGGCGTTTCCGGCAGGTGATCCAGGCTGTAAGGAATGCCCAGCGTCTCGGCAAAATATTTAGTATAGGAACATATCTCCCGCTTCTTATAGGACTGGCCTCTCCCGGCAAGGACCAGGGAAGCCCGGTTCAGTCTCGGGTACTCTTCAATCTCCATCCCCGCCAGGGGAAACAGTACATCGGTAAAACCAAAATACCGGAACAATTCACGAATGCAGGCATTTACAAACCGGTTGTTGTTGATGGGCATCTCCCCCAATATAACAACCGTCTTTTCTTTTATATCTGTTTTCTTCAACGGACTGAACCGATCAATCAGAAGTTTCGTTGTCAGAATGTACGGATCGCTTTCCGTATCATTCATAAAACCGCACCCGTCAGTATGGAGAATGGGAACCTTCGTTTCTTCTTCAACGCGGCGGCACACAGCTGCGATATCGTCCCCGATGACGCCTGCCACACAGCCGCCGGCAACCATAATATAGGAAGGATGACATGTTCTGACAACGGCACGCAGGCAGTCTTCCAGTTTCTTCTCTCCTCCGAAGATCGCTTCTTTGTCAGTCAGCCCTGTAACATACAGGTTATCCTTATGAAAGGGCAGCTTCCTTTCCGATTTCCGGTACCGTTCTTCCAGGCCAGGTAACGCGCTGGCTATGAGATGGGAACAGGGACGGGGCGCATGCAGCACAACCATGGCACCCGGAATGAATGCGTTTGCCGTGTACATCCCTACCAGGTTGCAAATCACCGGTTTCCGTTTTGCATATTTCCCTATCATAATACAATTCTCCCCTTATGCCGGTAAAATTCTACGCCCTATTCGTTCTTCTCATCTGTTACGGTCAACCGCGCATTGTCCGGGAAGTTGAATTCTTCCCCGTATGCACAGCGGGCAATTTCCTGCACGCAGTACACGATGTCCTGGGAACAGTTATAGATGAATTGTTCCCGGGGATAAATCAGCTTCTTATCTTGTATTGCTTTTACAGTACGCAGGGACGGATCTTTTACATAACTGTCAATAAATGCCTGTGTATCGTATTTGCCCCTGTCGGTATATACGGGCATCAGCATAATATCTGGATTGATTTTGATCAGCATTTCCTTGGTCAGGGACTGGCCGGTTTTCAGACCCGCTTCCGAAATTCCGTTGATCACGTTGGCTTCACGGCAGGCCGCGTCGTAGGCGCACCCTTCCCCGCCATAGGCCGTCATGAGAGAAAGGAGAACCAGTTTCTTCCGGTTTTCCGGTTTGATTTTATTTGTTTTTTCTTTTACTTCCGCCAGCTTAGCATCCATCAGTGCAATCAGCTGCTTTCCTTTTTCCGGCTCCCCGATGGCAGCGGCAATCTGTGTTACTGCTTCTTTTACGTCCGGAATCGTCACTGGTGATTTAACAGAAACCACTTTCAGACCCAGATCGCGCATGCTTTGTATCTTTTCCGCCTGGGTCCAGTCGGAGACAATCACAACATCCGGTTTCATGGACAGGACCTCTTCCGCCCCGGGGTCCCCGATTTTCTTTTTCACCTTTTTGGCAATGGGAATAATATTAGACAGAACCGGATCATCCAGAAGCGTGTTTATACCGACAAGACGGTCGCTGGGTACCAGGCCCAGCACAATCTGGTCGGTATACATAGCAAAGGTGAGAATCTTCTTCGGCTTTTCCGAGAAAGAAACCTTTGTACCGGTCATGTCTGTGACGGTATAAGCGCCTGTTACGGCAGTATTCTGTTTGTTCTGTCCGGAACCCGTGTTACTTTTCTGCGGCGACGAAGAACCGCAGCCAGCAAGAAAAGAAGAAATAAGAAAAACAGAAAAAACAATTAATGCTAAAAACTTTTTTGCTTTCACGATATCTATCCTTTAAAAAGCTTATTTAAAAATAAAACGGACAGGTTATGCAACTAAATTATTATAGTATTTTTCTAATATCATTACAAAAGAACCCGGAATATAATCATCATTTTTTAAACACGTCCGGATATGACATTTTGGCTACTTCTTCCACAGCATCCGCGATGTACTGCGACACGGTAAGCACCAGTGCGCCTGAAATCGTGTAAACCTTTCCCTGCTGCACGGCTTTCATTCCCCGGTATGAAGGGTTATTCAATATTTTTTGTTTTTCGCCATCGGGATTGTGTTTTCCATCGTAGTCCCAGTCCGGCACGAAAATTATATCCGGATCCAGCTCGACAACTTTTTCCTGCGTAATCTCCATCGCGCTGGGATATTTCAGTTCCAATGTCGCGTCGCTGACTCCTGCGTAACGGCATACATCGCCAAAACTGTTATCCGGCGCATAAAACGCTCCCTCTGACCGAAGCTGGATAACGCGCTTGCGTTGCGCTTGCGGAATACCGGCTAATCGTTGCTGAACTCGTTTGATCCTCTCTTCCATCTTTGCGACGACCGCTTCCCCTTTTTCCTTTTCACCGGTAAGGTCTGCTATCTGCCGGATCGATCGTTTCACGCCTTTAATATCTGACGGTGTTTTATAGATATACACCTTCAATCCCAGTTCGCGGGCAGACTGCAGCATTTCCGGCGGATGAAAGTCCGGTATGATCACCAGGTCAGGCTTAAACGCCAGCACACCTTCCATGCTGTTTCCCTTCACCCGGTTGGGAACCTTCTTTGCTTCTTTCACAATGCTGGAAACGCCCGGATCGTCCACCAGCCTTGACAAGGCAGCGATACGTTCCGGTTCCACAAGAGCCATCAGGATCTCATCCGTACTGATGGAATAGGAAACAATACGTTTGGGCTTTTCGGTAAACTGAAGCGTGAGACCGGTGTCGTCTGTTACTGTGTAGGAAGATGGGGTGTTTTTATTATTCTGAACAGAAGATTCAACTTTTTCATTATTGCATCCAGGTAAAATGATTAACATTAAAATCATACCGACATATAGCAATAACTTACAAAGCCAACTGTTAGTTTGCACTTTTTTCTGAATAAAATCATTTTCCTCATCGTGACCGTGTCTTACCATGTTAATCATTAATTATAAAAGTGGGCCGAATCGGAATCCCGATTCAGCCCATTGATGAAATCTTTCTTCGGACTCAATTAAATAAACTCCGAATCGTAGAAATTGCTATACAACAAAACATCTGATATCCCAATTAGAAGCTATACTCCGCACCAATCAGGAAGAATCTGCTTCCCATCGGATATGCATAAGCTCTGCCGTTGCTAATTAAGCCGCCGCGCTCAGCGTAAGAGGTATTGGTCAGATTATATCCTTTGAAATAGAACTTATAATTCTTTTCAGGTTTATACTGCATGGACAAGTCCATAGTGAAATAGTGGCTTGAGTAATAATTATTCAAATTTCCGCCTGATCCTGCGCGGCAGTCTAAGGAACTGTCAAATTTACCTTTTGAATAATCAAACCCTATCAGGAAACGGTTTGGCATTACATTTGCGTCACGGACAAAACCCATTCCGTCGTTGTTGTTTTCGGTTACGCGGGTATACGTGTAGCTTGCGCGTGCAGACATATTTTCATTAAATTTATGCCGGAAGTTGATTTCCAACCCGCGTTTCTTTTGTTTTGCTACATTTTTTACTGTCCAGTCATAACTCCACGTATATGTAGGATCAACAGCGGCCCATTTAATCGCATCATCTAATACACTATAAAAAGCGTTAATGCCAAAAGTAGTGTACTCAGAAATCTTTCCATCATAACCAGCCGTCCAGACGTAACCACTTTCAGGTTTCAGGTCCGGGTTCCCATACATGCCCCAGGAATCATAGAACAAGTCATTTCCCTGCGGAGCATTAAATACCTGTCCCCAGGTAACATACGCATGCGAGTCTTCATTAAATTTTTTATTTAATGAAACCGTGCCGGATGTTTTATGCCCAAAATAGTTATGATGGTCGTACCTGAGTCCCCCTGTAAGAGTCCAGTCCTTTGCAAAACGCCAGCTGTCTTCCAAATAAAATGCATATGTCCTCAATTTCTTCTCATTTGTATATGCAGAAAGATTATTGACTTTGGAAGTTTTCCAGTCAAAACCTGCAACTAAATCATTAGTATCACTCAATTTAAGTTTTTGCTGAATATCCAAACCATCTTTTGTTTCATAATACCGGCTCATAGCTCCGTTGTTGAAAAAGTTTCCTGAATAATGATTCCTGTACAATTGGATGTAACCCGGATTACCAGATTTTAATCCCCATTCATATTTAGCAGAAACATTATTATTAATTTCGCGGGAATAGTCGTCAGGATAAAAATTAGGTCCATAATATCCTATATTTTTCGGAATGGAACCTGGCTGGTCTGCCTTGCGATTACTATGATCAAAATATAATGTAGCCATTTGGTCATTACCGATCTCATGCTCGATTTTCACTGCAGCCGTTACCGTATCACTGGATGAATGAGGCCATCTGTCGGTACTGCCAGTTTCCGCATCTCTATACTTGGTATAATTCTGTTTTTGTTTGCTTCCGGTAATAGTTATTCCTGTTTTACCCTGTTTAAGACTTACCATTCCGCGATAGTTCTGTGTTCCCCAAGAGCCTGTATTTATATTGATTTTACCAGTAGTCTTGTCAGCCCTTTTGGTAATAATATTAATAACGCCGCCAACTGCATCCGACCCGTATAAAGCAGAACCGCCGCCTTTTACGATTTCAATCCGCTCAATTATTTCAGGTGCAGGCAAATGCATGAAATCCAGCCCGCCACGGCCGCTGTTCATGCCTTTTTCCTGATTCAGGCGTCTGCCATCAACCAATACCAGCACCCGGTCATCACCGTTTAAATAAATGTAACTGTTAGTCCATTCACCGCCATTTCTTTTAACTAAAACACCCGGAACATTTTCCAAGGCTTCCGTAACCGTCTGATAGTTTTTCTTTTCAAAATCCTCAGCAGTAACAACCGAAACATTGGCACCGGTATCAACCAGTTTCTTTTCCATCCTTGTCGCCGTCACCACAACCTGATCCAGGGTAAAACCCTGAAGCGCCTCTTCTTCTGCAACTTCTTCCGCATACACGCCATGCGGAATGATGCTGATTGTACCGCAGATCAATGCTGCCATCAGCATACCTTTGGATAACTTCTTCATCACTAACACCTCTCACTTTTTGAATATTTTTTTATTGAAAACGTTTCCCGCAGCCAGTCTTGCATGGTCCTGCAGTACTTTATTAACAATTCGTGTATAAAAAGAAAAAACCGGAATCCGATTACGTAAACCAATAAAATAACGCCCGGCACTTAAACCTTATACAAAAGCCAACTTTATTGGGAATCGTTTTTATTAATATTTATATTTTATATGATAAACTATATACTTACAATATAGTCAATCATAATTGTATTATTTCGAGAAGTAACTTAATTATCCAAAAATTTTGTAAAAAAAGATACAAAAAACGTGATTCGAATTTTTTCCTTCAATCCGAATCACGTTTTTCCTTCTGACACTTGTTTATAATCCCAAATTCCTGACTATATGCAATACATCCTCTTGTGATAATTGTTTCAGTTTATAATAGTTTGCCCCCATCTCCGCTGCAATCTGCCGGGCAACACCCAGTTTGATAAAATCCGTTTCCGTGTCAATAACCACAGATGTAATTTTGGCTTTATGGATCTGCTTCGCCAGCTTCAAGGCACTCTCTACTGGGTCTTCCCCTTCCTGCACAACGGAGTTAGCCCGTCCGTCCGTTACCAGAACCAGTACCGGTTCCGTGTCCGGTTCTTTCCGCTTCTGCATGTCCAATGTAATAAATGCCTGCGCAAGTCCTTCTGCCAGCGGTGTTTTCCCGCCTGTGGGAAGTTCGGCCAGCCGCTTCTGCGCGAGATCCACACTGCGGGTAATGGGAAGCAACTCTTCCGCCACTTTGCGTCGGAAGGCAATCATGCCTACCTTGTCCCGCTTTTGGTAAGCTTCCTGCAGCATGGCAAAAATAGCGCCTTTCACTGCTTTCATCCGTTCCTGAGCGCCCATGGAACCGCTGGCATCCACCACAAACAAAAAGGTCGTACCGATACGTTTTTCCCTGACCCGTTGCCGTAAATCACCCGGCTGGATGTTAATGGCACAGGCATTTTTCGTACGGTGACGCTGGTAAGGTGCCGCGGCCCGGATGGTCGCGTCAAACGCCAGGTCGTCCACTTTGTTTTTGGGAATCTCTGCCCGCACATAGCGGCCCTGCTTTAAATCGGTTTTCGTAAGACTTCGTTTCCCACTGCCCTTACGTTTGATCTGGTCTTTCCCCATATCCAGAATCATTTTGGGAATGGGAAAATGCATGTCGATTCCGTCAACCCTGTCTTCCGGATCCGAATCATTCCGGGGGGTCTGATCGGGAGGATTCTGGTCCTTTTCTTCCGGATCCGGTTCGTTTTCTTCCTTATTATTTATATCGTTGTCCGGTTCTGGAGGAGGAGGTATCATGTCTTCCTGATCTTCATCCGAATCTTTATCATCCTCTTCCGGATTGCCGGGTTCCTCTTCTGTATCCTCCGGTTCTTCCTGAGGCGGTTGTTCTTCCGGCTGGGGTTCAGGCGGTTTACGCATCCGGTGCGGAAGCACATAAACGGCAGCTTCTTCCATATCTTTTGGCAAAATGTATGTTCTTCCTGCCAATGCTGCAATGGCTTTCGCTGTTTCCAGCAAGTATAAATCAGCCCGGTGCCCGGCACAAAAGGCCTGAGAGCAATACTGCACCGCCAGTTCCATCATGGCTTCGCTGATTTCTACTTCAGGCAGAATCTCCCGCGCTTTTGCAACCTGTGTCTGTAACTGTTCTGTTTCTCCGCTAAATTTTTTGCGGAATGCTGCAGCATCTTTTGCATAATCCAAAAGGCGCTGCATGATTTCTTTTCGCTGCTCTTTCTCTTTCAGGTTTTCCGTTTCCACAAAAAGACCAAACCGGTCCAGCAGATGGTTGGGCAGCACGCCCTCGCGGGGATCCATGGTTCCGATCACAGTATAAGAGGCCGCGTGGGAAAAGGATATGCCATCCCGTTCCACTTTGTTTTCCCCGGCTATGTTGATATCAAGCACGGCTGTCAAAAGTTCCGGCCGGAGCAGGTTTACCTCATCAATATAGATTATATTCCCATCGGCCCGTCCCAGCAGTCCGGGTTCAAAGCGCCGTTCTCCCTGCGTGACCGCATATTCCATATCAATACTGCCGAACAGCATGTCTTCTGTTATGTTCAGCGGCAGGTTCAACAGCTTCCTGTCCCCGGACAGTTCTGCCGCGCCGCGCACCAGTACTGATTTGGCGGTACCGGTTACACCGCTGACCAGAAGTCCGCCGGCCCTGGGATTGACCAGGGCAATCAGCAGGGCTTTTTTTGCCTGTTCCTGGCCGGTCACGGCCGCAAATGGGAAACACGTAACATATCCAGACATAATTATCCTTCCAACATTGCCAGCACTTTTTCCATGTCCAGCGTTCCGTCTTCAAAAGGACGGCGCCGCATGCGGTGAGGCAGCGCCAGCCGCGCGGCAGTCTTTAAGTCTTCTGTTTCTACCGTCCCGCTGCCACGGAAGGCCGCCACGGTCATCGCCGTCTTGATCATCGTAATATCAGACCGGTGCCCGTCCACGCCCAGGTTAATTGCCAGGTCAGCCGCTTTATCCAGCATCACGTCAGGCACACTGACCTCCGGCAACAGTTTCCCCGCCGCCACGATTTTTTCTGCTAACTCTTCCTGTTCTTTCTGATACGAAGCGATAAATCCGTCCGGATCTGCTTCATAGGCCAGACGGCGTTTGATGACTTCTTTCCGGTTTTCCCTGTCATGTTCTCCGGTAACCGTTACAGACAGCGCGAAGCGGTCCAGCAGCTGGGGCCGGATGTCCCCTTCTTCCGGGTTCATAGTTCCTACCAGCACAAACCGGGCCGGGTGGGAATAAGAAACGCCTTCCCGTTCTACCGTGTTCACGCCCATGGCTGCCGCGTCAAGCAGCACATCCACCACATGATCGTCCAGCAGATTAATTTCATCTACATATAAAATGTTCCTGTTGGCCTGCGCCAGAAGACCCGGTTCAAACTTCTTTTCCCCATGTTTGATTGCGTACTCCACATCCAGCGTACCGACGACCCGGTCCTCGGTGGCGCTCACCGGCAGTTCCACCACGCGCATCTTCAGCGTTTCGGTTTCTGCCAGTTCACCGTTATTGTATTTTTTCGTACAGTCATCACACAAAAAGTTTTCCTGCGCAGGATCGCAGTGGAAACGGCAGCCTTTCACCGCCTCCATCGCCGGTAACAATTCCGCCAGGGCTCGCACTGCCGTAGATTTGGCAGTGCCTTTTTCCCCCTTGATCAGAACGCCGCCCAGGGCGGGATTGATCACATTCAAAATCAGGGACAGCTTCATGTCCTCCTGACCAACGATAGCTGTAAACGGATATACTCCTCTGCGTTTCATGAAATTCCTCCTAATGTATCAGTATCCGCTGTCTTCATTTTAAGGAGACGCTGATTAATCAGACTTACAAATATGTAATTACTGAAACTATTCTTTTTATTCTTCACACATCAGCAGTTGGAAAGCTGTATCTTCAGCTTCTCTTCCAGTTCCGGCAGTGTACTGTAAATCATTTCATGCGTGATGTATTCCGGCTGGATAAAATTCAGTATCCTGCGCGCCGCTTTTGTACGGAAGGGCTGATGCTGATCAATACTTACAATATGTTTATACATTTCCGCAAACGTCGTGTGGTGATTATACTTCCGATCAAAACTCTTCTGGTACTGCCCGGACAAAGAACAGCTTAAGTGAACCCCCCTGATCAGACCTGCCATTTCGCCCAGATTATCCACTGTACGGCAGACGTAATCCGCAGCTTCTTCTTCGTTCCGGAGTTCGGGGTTGGTATTCATCAGATGCCCGGTGTCCAGCATAATGCCTACATTTTTGCGTTGGATTCGTTCAAAAAAGAATTTCACGTTTTCCGGTTCCGTCAGTCGAAGCCCAGGCCACCAGAGGTTCTCAAACAGGACAGTGATATGGGAAGGGATCGCCATGGAAACAGCATTGAAAACTTCCGCGGCGGCTTCTAACACTTCCATATCTGAATACTGGAAATCGAAGGTATAGGTTTCCTGCACATCCGCTTCAGAAACATGCCATACCATATATTCCGGTTTTACAGCTTCCGCCGAAATCAGATTCTGTTGGATCACAGACAGCCATTCTTCTTTATTAAGGGCGCCGAAATAACAGGCATTGCGGTCTTTTGCCGATTTAAATTCCCGCTTCAGCCGGAGTTTGTTGTTTTTCCAGAAGCCCAGCCAGTAAGGCCAGTATGCCAGATGGGTCCCAACGGAAGATTCTTTGAACGCAGGTTCCGGTGTTTCTTTGCCGTAAATCAGATGCTCAATCCCATCTAATCCCAGATGATTTACGTATTCCGGTAATGTTTTTCCTGTTTCCTCCAGTTGTTTTACATAATCATGATATACACAAAAATTAAATAATTGCACCTTGCTCAACTTCCCCTCAGACAAATTGCCTTTGTATGCTTATGAAAAGCTCTCCTGTTGCCAGGTTATAACAACTTACTTTCGCAGAACAGTTAAAAACATTTGCTGCCAGGTTTCCATCATAGTTTCCTGTGAGAGCTCCCTCTCAATTTTCAAAGGCTGTATATCGTAGGCTCGTGCCAGAATTTCAAGTATCGCCCCGGCTCCGTCCTTTGTTTCCTCTTCCTGAAGCAATCCCCACAGAAACTGATCCAGCAGATGAATGTACAGCGAAGTATAGACCAGCATCTTCTCTTCTTTTGCCAGTGCTTCTGCTTTAGCCAGAAATTCCGGTTTCCGCAAAGCAGTTTTTCCTTTGCATCCTGCCAGATATTTTTCCCAAAGCGTAGTCTTGTTTACCCCAAACCGCTGCAGACGTTTTAACGCATTGTGCTGCGTTTTCGGATTCAGACCGGTCTGTTTATCCAACGCCTTTTTGACAGCTGCTTTGACTACCCTTCCTATTAGTTCACCTAGTTTGGAATGTTTGCCCGCCCCTTCCAGATACAGGGAAGATTCACTGTTGGCTACCACAATGGTAGTATCCGTTCCGGAGCCGGTAGCTATCCCGCTGGAGTATTTGCTGCCTTCCAGCAGTTCCTGGATCGCTGCTGTCTTGGCTTCCGTACAGGTCACCAGGGCCCGGGTCAGGGTCCCGGGCGGGAGATCTGTATCCAACACAAGCATAATATTGATAGTCCCTGCCCTGTCCGGTTTTTCCACGGGTTTGAAAAAGGTAGCAGGATCTCCCACACGGCCGCCGTTTGTTTCGATACCACCAGTAACAATAGCCGTAACTGTCAGGTTCTGATAGCATAGGGTCTCTATCACCGCATTTTCCATATCCGCCGCGGTTCCCATACCTGTTACGGTCTCCGGATCCAGACCCAGCCGTCCCGAAAGGATGTGCATATGTTCTGTATACGTAGGAGCCAGCATTTCACAGGGCATGCCGGCCCCCTGCTTGGCATCATGGTTAAACACGGCGGTATAGTTCTCATGATAGCCGCCGTTAAATACCGAAGTACTGAGAACTTTACGCCTGCCTTTGAAAAAAATCACAATACTTTTTTCGTAGCGATACACTTCATCACCGGAAGACAGTGTATATAATTTCTCTGTAACCGTATCCTTGCTCATGCTTCATCCGCCTTTTCTTCCAACTCGCCATCTACATCCAGGCAAAGCTTCTGCAATGCCTGCAATGTTTCGTCTTTGGCATGCCATAATTCCCGCTGGGATGCTTCCAGCAGTACTTCCGTCGTCCGTTTTAAGGCCCAGGGATTCACATCCCGCATCCATTCCTGTACTTTGGGATCCAGCACATACTTTTCCGCATACTTTTCATACATCCAGTCTTCCATCACTTTGCTTGTAGCATCCCACTGGAAGCTGTGGGCCACCATGTTGGACATGTCCGCGGCGCCTTTATAGCCATGCTTCATCATGCCTTCAATAAACTTCGGGTTGATGGCCTCGCTGCGGAACAGGCGTTTCGCTTCTTCCTGCACGCTGTGCATGGTGACCCGGCTACGGTCTGTGCTGTCCCCGCAGTAGGATTTGGGCGCGCTTCCTTTGATACTCCGGACCGCCGCAATCATGCCGCCATGGTAGGCATTGTAGTCGTCACTGCTGAGCATATTGGTTTCATGGTTGTCTTCATTCTTAATCGTGATATCCAGCACGCCCATCCGTTTCCGGAACTGTGCGGGCAGGTATTTCCCTTTCGTCATTCCGCCGTAAGCATGCGCGCCCCAGCGGACATACACATCCGCGATATCGTCAATGGTTTCCCAGTTCTTCGCTTCCAGTAATGCGGCTACACCGGCACCATATACGCCCTGTTCGTCACCAAAGATACGGAATGCTGCCGTACGCCAGGCTTCTTCTTTTTCCATGCTTTCTTCTTTTTCCAGCTCCGCACTGTCTTCCATAATATGCTTGCGGACATAGTTCTGCTCCGGATCTTCTTCCAGTGCGGCAACCGTCAGCACCGCCTTGTCCAGCATCTCACCGGCACCGGGCATGCTGTCACGGAACAGGCCGCTGATCCGGGCGGTCACATCAATGCGGGGCCGTTTTAATTCGTTAAGCGGAATCACGTCCAGCCCGGTCACACGCAAACTTCCCGGCTGCCACACCGGTTTCACGCCCAACAGATAAAGGAATTCCGCCAGACATTGCCCATGGCTTCGCATATTGGCCCCGGCCCATAACACGATACCGATATTCTCCGGGTAATGTCCCTCTTCTTCAATAAACCGGCTGATGACCTGGTCTCCCAGGTTCTTGCCGATCTCCCAGGCGGCTGCTGTTGGCAGCGTACGGGGATCCACGCCGTAGAAGTTCCGCCCGGTGGGCAGCAGGTCTGCCCCGCCGCTGCTGGGAGCGCCGCTTGGTCCCGGCGCAATATACTCGGCCTCAAACCCGCGCAGCATGGTAACCTGTTCCTGCGAGGTCAGCATCAGGTTGGGATACACGGTATGGCAGATATATTCGCAGACGGCCTGCAGTTTTTCCGCAAAGGCTTTCGGTGTTTCCTGTATATTCTGATCCGCCGCCGTCCGGGAAGCGCCGGCCAATATCTGCGCCGGCGGTTTTAACATTGCTTCTTTTACCCATTCCTTCTGCATGACGGCCTGAATGCCTTCATCGGTAAAATCATGGTCCTGCAGGGTACGGATCACATCCCTGCACTGCTCCCCTATATGATCGATGAGCATATTGAAGGTCATCTGAAGCGGCTCATATATTTCAGCGCTGTGTTCCAGCAGATAATAATAATCATAACCGTACTGCGATGCCAGTGTCTGGTTCAGACTCGGCACGCTTCCATTATCCAGCCGGGTCAGCAGCCAGAGGTATTCTGTCAGCCCGTCTTCCCGGGGCGGTTCCCCTAATATATGAAGGCCTGTATGGACTTCCATATTCTTCAAATCAGTAATGTAATTGTGAAGATTGCCCAGATATTCTTCGAACGGCTGCCCTTCTTCCCGTTCGACCTCGCCGTCCAGATTCGCTTCCTTAACCTTTTCCAGTACCAGCTCTTCCAGACGGGGCAGGTTTTCCGGCGCGGTGCGCTGGAAATGGACATATTCATCCATGGCTTTTTCCAGTTCTGCCAGCTCGTCATAAGTCCCGGCCTGCGACTGGGGTGCGGGCAGATGTTCATCCAGCACGGCGGCGCCCCGCCGTTTGGCCTGGATTCCCTCCCCTGTTATGGTCATATTGTAAATATACATGTTCGGCAGGTCACGTAAGGCCAGATCCGGATAACATCCTGCGCTGAGCCCTGCGTTTTTCCCCGGCAGCCATTCCAGAGAACCGTGGGTCCCGATGTGCGCCACCGCGTCTGCCTTCCAGATGTCCCGCACCCACTGGTAAAACGCTATATAGTGATGTGTGGGAGCGCAGAACGGCGAATGGTAAATCTTGGCAGGATCTTCCCCGAACCCCCGGGGTGGCTGTACCGTAATAAAGATATTGCCGTCCATGGTCCCCGGCACCATCAGCCTTCCATTATATTCCATCACACTGCCCGGGGCCTCGCCCCAGTCTTTGGCAAGCTGCCTCTGCACTTTTTCTTCAAACTGACTGTAAAATGTCCCGTATTCTTCTCCGGAGATTTTGTTGGCCTCCTCCAGCTGTTTTGCGGAAAGCATGGACCGGTCATTGGTTGCGTGGCTGGTGAGGATGTTAATAAACTCTTTCGTATCCTGCGGGATAAAATCAACTTTATAGCCCCGCTCCCGCATATTAGCCAGCAGGCGGCGCACACTTTCGATGGTATCCAGTCCCACTCCGCTTCCGATATTGGAATTCTTCGGCGGATAGTTATGGAAAATAATTGCAATCTTTTTTTCACCGTTTTCCTTATGTCGCAGGGTCGCCCATTTTTTTGCCTTACGGATCATATGGGCGATACGTTCCGGTATGGGCTGGTAGCGAATGTCCCCGTTTTCCAGCACTTTCTTCGTTGCTACCGGTACGCCGTGGGTCACGCCGTCAAACTCCGGCAGGGAGATGGAAATAGAAACCTCCATGGCATTCATGCCTTCCAGATTGTCCTTCCAGTCTTTATATTCGGTCAGGAGCGTATAGGCTGCCAGCACCGGCACGTTCCACTGCTTCAGGAAATCAAGCTTCAGGGCGCCGCTGGCTGTCAGGGAGAACTTGTTTATGTTGATAAAAACATCTATGACAGGGAATCCGTCCCTGAAGAAAAAACGACTGAACACTTCGTCCAGGGTCGGCATTCCCATCTCTTTGTACGGCATCCCGTTACTGAATACACAGATGACATTAAGCCCCTGCTTTTCCGCTTCTTCGATCAGACAGGTCTGGTATTGGAGGTCGCCCCATACCCATTCATCACGGTAAAACAGGATTCCCACCGTAAGCTTTCCCTGACTGCAAAAGTCCTTTTCATATTCAGCCAGATCTGTATATACTTTTTTCGCCCGGGGATGAAAGATTCCGGTCCAGTGGATAGGATCCGGTCCGGCCACAGCAGAAGTATCTCCTCCCACAATACCGCTCAGGTACTGCCAGAGGTGATACAGATTGCTTTCGCCCCCGTAAATGGAATATAAGCGGACAGCGTTTTCCTGCTCCGTTGTTATCCCCTGTATCAGATTGTCATCATCACCGCCGGCCGCATCAATGTAATAGGGGATCTTATGACGCTGCACATAGGCATGCACCCGCTTCAGAAACGTAGTTGTCAGCCCGGTTCCCATCCATTTCAGCAGCAGGAAGTCCGTACCTGCCAGCCGCTTTTCCGCTTCTTCGTTCCATTCCGTATTCTCTGTAACCCACCAGCAGGAATAATCCCCCTGCAGGTTCTCTTCGTTCTGCAGTTTGTCCAGCATTTGCTGCATGATACCGAAACGGCGGATTACATTGGTCATGAAAATAATCTTGCCCATAACTGTCTCCCAAATTACATTTTTTCTTTCTGCATCTTCCGCAGGAGGTATAAGAAATACGGAGTTCCAAGTAATGCAGTCATAATACCCACCCGTACCTCTGCCGGAGCCAGCACCACCCGACCCAGCGAATCACAGACCACCAGGAACATGGCACCTCCCAGCGCGCTGGCCGGGAGCAGCACACGGTGATCCGGCCCCAGCAGCATCCGCATCATATGCGGAATGACTAATCCTACAAAGCCGATGTTACCGCTTACACAAACCGAAGTTGCCGTTGTCATGGCCGACACCAGTAACAATCCCATACGAAAATACATGACCGGCATGCCTACCGCTCTGGCCTCCGTTTCGCCCAGCACCAGGATATTAAGATGTCTGGCAAGCAATAACATAATTACGATGCCAAACGCAATGGGGCCGATAGCCAGATAGACATGTTCCCAGCGGCGGTAATCCAGCCCGCCTACCATCCAGAAAAGATATTGCTGTAGTTTCTGTTCATTCATAAAAGTAAGGATGCCTGATGTAAGAGCTCCCAGAAGCATACCTACCGCTACGCCGGCCAGAAGCAACGTCATCACCGGGATCTTCCCGTTCCGCGCCGCCAGGAAAACCGTAAGCGCAACTGCACAGATACTGCCGCAAAACGCAAAGGCAGGCATGGTGAACATACTCTGCGTGGCAAAACCGGTAGCGATGGCCAGCACAGCCCCTGTCGCCGCGCCTGCGGAAATGCCGATGATGCCGGGATCCGCCAGCGGGTTGCTGAAAATCCCCTGCATGACAGCGCCGCACATACCCAATGCGCCGCCAACCAAAACGCCTACCAGCATACGGGGCATACGGATAAACCAAATCACTGCCAGCTGTTCCTGGGTAAAATCGTTTTCCCCAAAAAACGGCAGCCCCGTCTGATGACAGACTACGGCCAGCGTATTTTTTACCGGTACGGGAATCTGGCCAAAGGTCAGGGACACCGCTGTCACACAAAGCAGTATAATAACCAGTCCTACTAACGCCGCGCGTTTATTCTTAATCACGGTCAACCCCCTGAAAAATCTTCATCCCTTCATTATTCCTGATCCTGCGGTTTTCCCTCCGGGAACAGTTCCGGATATACGGCATAGGCAATGTTTTCCACCGCGTCTACAATATGATGACTTGCAACATACCGGTACCGGTCCGACACATAGACCATCCGGTTGTTCTTTACCGCCTTCACATTCCGGTACGCAGGGTCTTCTTTCAGTTCCCTGGCAAACCGTTCCGGTTCAGAATGCTTGTCATAATTCCAGGTCGGCAGCAAAAACATATCGGGATTCACCTGCACCACCTGTTCCTTGCTGATCTGCCCTTTGATCCCCAGCGGATGAACTGTCGCCGCGCCATTGATCACGTGTGCAAGACCCATCATGGAATCAAACAATTCCCCTTTTCGCCCCATAGGTCCGGTCATGGAAAACGCCACTGCCGTTCTCTTCTTGTCATCCGGAACCGCCTGCAGGCGTTTTTCTAAAGCCCGCATCCTCTCATCCATACGTTTAAGCAATGCTTCTGTCTTTTGCGGTTCACCTGCCGCCAGTCCAAGGTTACGCACTTTCTGTTTCATTTCCTGATAATTTTTCGGGCTCATGGCTACATAGACCGTAAGCCCCATACTCTCCAGTGTTCGTAATTCATCAGCCCCGGTGGAGGTTGATATGACCACCAGATCCGGATGCAGGGCAAAAATGGCTTCCGAATTGTTTTCAACTTTCCTGCCGACCCGCTTCACATCGTCCTCACTCAGGAAAGATATTTCCGGATCCCCGGCATGCCGGCTGTACGCCGCAATTCGTTCCGGTCCTGCCAGTGTTTTCAGTATCTCATCCGTGCCATAGGTAACGGAAACAATACGGCAGGGCTTTGTTTTGAAAACAAGCGTCCGACCCGTGTCATCTTTTGCAGAATAAGACTGGCCCGGATTTTCGCCTGCCGGTTTTACATTCAGACTGCTTGTCACTGCAGAATGCGTTTTATCCTCTGCAGGCGCATCCTGCTTACAACCGCACAGCATCGTAAACAGGAAAAGCACCATGAGGAACAGTATGATAAAACGCTTTTGATTCGTCAACCTGCATATATTAAATGTACGCATCGTCAAACACCTTAGTTCAGATATATTTTGCAAATGTCTGCTGCATGGCGCATTCCTCTTCTGCTTTGCCGCCACGTCCCAGCCAGCGGGTAAAACAGCCTCCCCCG
Organism: Succiniclasticum sp.; assembly: GCF_056977735.1. Taxonomy (NCBI): domain Bacteria; kingdom Bacillati; phylum Bacillota; class Negativicutes; order Acidaminococcales; family Acidaminococcaceae; genus Succiniclasticum; species Succiniclasticum sp. The sequence continues at coordinate 64,182 of NZ_DBMCWA010000013.1, read as the reverse complement.
CAAACAGAAAGATGTGCGCATGCAGCGCAGGCCTCCATCGCTTTGGCAATGAAATTCCCAACCTGTTTGGTTTTTTCCGGATCCATCCCATCCCATACGTTTCCCAGTAAAAAATCAGGATTTCCTACCAGGGAAGAACAGGCATAGATTTTTCCGTCAGAGGTTACATAGGCTTCTTCCCCGTGCATGGCATAACACTGGCCAAAAGAACAGGCCCTGCCTGAAACAATTTTACGTATCTTTTCAAGCTGGGAAAACCGGATAGTGATACCTGTTGCTTTTTCCAGCTGCTGTGCCAATGCATAACATTGTTCCATAGCCACGGTCACATCCTCCGGCGAAGCAGGATGGAGGGCAGTTCCCCGGCCCTGGCAGCGCAGTAAATCAAACCCGATCTGCCTGACGTTGCCAAGATAATACGCCATCTGGACAATGCCGGGAAGTGATTTAACGTTCGTATCCGTAACAACACAGGTCAGCCCAATCGGAACTTTTTTAGCCGCCAGCAGACGGATACCCCGGATTGTGGCCTCTGACGCACTGCTCCCGTCTTTCTTTTTACGCAGGGAATCATTGACCGGCGGACGGCCGTCCAAACTGACGCCGACAGCGATTTTATGCTGTTTCAGATAAGCTGCGGTCTCTTCCGTCATTAAGGACGCATTCGTCTGCAACTGAAGAATCGCTGCATATCGTTTGGCTTCCACATATTCTGTCACCGCCTGGATTGCAGGAAACGCAAGCAGGGGTTCTCCGCCCGTAAACTGCAGGATAAACGGTTGCCCGCTTTCCCCTGCCATATCCACGGCTTTTAACGCGGTATCCACCGGCATGCCTTTTTCCGGATGATATGCTGCATAGCAGTATTTACAGGCATAATTACAGTGACCGGTCAGACTCAATATTAAGTTGCGAATGACCGGTTTATCTTTCACTTTTTTCTCCTTGCATAAACATTTTGTTATAAATGATGTTTGCGTTTCTTTCCATCCTGTAAAATCTTGTGTTATAATAATGTTACGTAATTATATTAAACTATATAGTTATTGTATGGTCAAGATAAAAAGGAATTATTATGAATAATAAGTCAAAAGAAATGTCTTCCAAATACTTTACTGCAGGGGAATTAGCTTCTGTATTTGGGATTTCCAAACAAAGTCTTTTGTATTATGATAAAATCCATCTTCTCTCGCCAGACTTTATCAGCGAAAACGGTTACCGGCATTATTCCATTGACCAGTACCTTGATCTGGAAATCATTGTAAACCTTCGCTCCCTGGATATTCCCATCAATGATATTCAGGAATACCTGAAAAACAGAAGCCGGGAACACCTGGATGAAATATTCCGGAAAAAGGACCGCGTCTGCCAGGAAATAATCCGTGAGAATGAAAGGATCCGCAATTCCCTTGCCGCAATCGCAGTCAAACTGAATGATGAACGAAAAGAACTCCGCAACCAGGTTTTTATCCGTTCGTATCCTCCGCGCTATATCAGAATCAACCCGCTTACTGAAAAGGACACCGGGAAGGATCGTATTGTTTTGTTTGCGAAAGCAAGCCATAAAAATATACATAACCGCTGTCTGTTGGAAAAACAGCAGGGCTGGATTATTTCCGGGGAGGATTTTTTTTCCGGTCATTGCAGCAATATATCTATTGGTTTCTTTTTCTTCCTGAACGGACCCGTCAAGAACCATCACTTTGACGCTCCCGCTGCTGCCCCGGGCCATCCTGATGTCCTAAACGCCAATAAAAGCCAGACAGAAAACAGACAAAAGAAGTTTTTTATCCGTACGTTACCGGAAAGCCTGTATTGTGAAATGACTTTTGACGGAACATTTTACGACAAAGCGGATGAACTCAGTAAAAAAATCCGGCAACAGTTAGAAAAATATAAGCTGCAGCCGGTGGGAGATATCTTTGTTCTTCCTGTAAAGAATCACTGGTTTACCCGGGAGAATAAAGATTATGTGACAAAGCTCTTTTTGCAGGTTAATTCCGGAACATCCTCCTGAATCAAAAAAAACAAAACCTTTTACGAAAAACACAGAAACGTTTTTCGAAAAAGGTTTTTGTTTTTTTATTGCGTTTTGTTTACTTCTTCATGGAAATAATCAACAACCTGGGACTCTGCACCCCTATCCGGATATCAGTGTTTGCAGTGTCCGGATCCGGTACTCTTCAGTACTTTTTCAAATACTTCGTGGATTTCCGCATCGCTCTTACCTGCTTCTTTAGCTTTCATTGCATGGACCAGCGCGCTGCGATATTTCTTATGCGCTTCATCTTTCGGAATCTTATCCAGATCCGTTGCAGGATTAAAACTCATCACTTTTTTAAATACCGCATGGATCTCTTCGGAAGATTTGCCTGCTTTTTTGGCTGCTTCAGCATGTTTTTTAGCACTTTCATAACGTGCTTTTCCATGAGGATCAGCCGGAATTTCAAACTTCGGATGCGCCATATTAACTCCTCCTTGTAATCACTGAAAAAATATAATTTAAACTTCTCCTGCCTGAATTATTTCTTTCTCACTTAATATGCAGAAATCCCCTGTAACTTAACTGTACACTATATACAGGGTAAACTGTCAAGTACTGTTTGAAATGCAGGTATAAAGGCTCTTTAGCAGATACCCACCCTGTATACCTGCAATACAGTTAAGAATTCTTCTAAAAACAGTATACAGGGCTCTGCTGTCAGACAGGCCCTGTATATCTGGAATATGGTCAATATAATAATTTTTGGTTTTCTGCCAGACTTTTACAGGCATTACAGACGGAATGCAAAAGGCTGGTATGCATAACAACGGATCGGACGTCCATATCCGTCCAGCCCCGGTTTAAACCGAAAACCGCCGGCTGCGTTCAATGCCGCCTGATCCAGCGCGCCGTTTCCGCTGGACCTGGCCAGTACAACGGACTCCACGCCGCCGCTCTTTCCTACCAGGAAACGTACCACCGCTGTCCCGGTGATTCCGCCTTTACGGCACGATTCCGGATAGGACGGCATACGGGAACGAGTAACTCTCGGAGGCACAGCGGGAGCCTGGATCGCATCACTGGCAGGACCGATTCCGGGGCCTTTCCCGCCACTGGTTCCGGAGTTCGTACCGGATCCGGTACCTCCGGGAGCCGTATGTTTAGGTTGCGCTGCAGGTTTTTGCGTTGGCTGCTTCTTTTGCGGTATGGGTTTTTCCCGCTTTTCCACAATATCGTCTTCTTTTGGTTTGACGATTTCCTCTTCTATTTCCGGTTCGGGTTCTGGCTCCGGCGGGGTAATCTCAGGGGCTGCATCCCCGCCTCCATTGACCAGAGCCACATCGTAAATGGGTTCATCCGGTACGGAACGGAATGTCGTTAATGCGATAAGCCCGACCAGCCCGCAACACAGAATATGGAAGATGATGGAAAAAAGTACGCTCTTTTTTTCATCCTTATTTAAATTCATTTTTTAGCTTCCTTTTCTGTCGCCAGACCGACACGGGAAATTCCCGCCTTTTTAAACGAGTCCAGCAATCCAATGACGGCTTTATACTGTACATTCTCATCGGCCCGAATCACGACGGAAAACTTCTCATCCTTCTTCTGTTCTTCCCGTGCCCGGTTAACCAACTCGGATTTTCCGATGACTTTATCACCAAGCCAATATGCACCGTCATCTTTGATCGTAACTGTAAATTTAACCGTGCTTTGCGTAATCGTTTCTGTAGCCACCGGCAGCTTTACCGGAATGGTTTTCAGTTCGCTCATATACATGGCACTGACAATAAAAAATATCAGTAGAAGGAACATCATATCGATCATCGGGCTCAACATGATGTCCGGTGCTTTCCTGCCCCGTCTTTTTAATCTAATCATTCTTCAGTACCCGCCTGTTTATCCAGATTCTTTGCAATCGCTTCCAGTAAAGTGTTTGCTACTTCTTCTACATTTAAGGTAATAGCAGCAAGACGGCGGTTAAAATACGCGTACATGCAAATCGCAATAATAGATATACATAAGCCAAATACGGTGGTTATCAACGCTTCCCCGATACCGGCCGTTACAGCAAGCGGATTGTCCAGACGCTGGCTGAAGTTGTTAAAAGACCCGATCATACCTGTTACCGTACCAAGCAATCCCAATACAGGCGCCAGAGTAACGATCACATTCAGATAGTTCAGGCGGTTATCAAATTTATCCAAAGCTCTTTCAGCCCTTACGTTCACAAAATTTTCCAACCGTTCAAACCGGCCATGACGGGCCATCACGATTGTCGCAAGTTTTGCAATTTCGCCCTGGGTATTATCTGCCAGCGCTTTGGCGTCGATCCAGTTATCCTGCTCAACGTACTCACAGAATTTTTTGGTAAAATCCCGCCCGCTATCCGCTTTTCGGAAGAACAGGTATCGTTCAACAGAAATTGCAATAGCTGCAATAGAACATAATAACAGCGGATACATGACCGGTCCGCCCTTAACAAAGTAATCCAGGCCTGCTGCAAAAAAATTCATCTAAAATATGCCTCCCTATTCATTACACCATTTTAAAAACAATAGTTACTAATAAGGATTATAGCACATGCAAAAAACAATTACAAATAAAATCCGAAAATCACAGGCAAAAACACGAAGCCGGGTGTAAAAACGCCCGGTTTTGTTTTGCAAATCCGCATGACTACTGTGATTAGGCCCTACGCATTCATTAATATATATAAGCTGTCAACGGCCGTTTTATACAAAAATAAAACAACCATGCAAGTTCGAAAACCCGCATGGTTGCTACATTTCATTTGGTGGAGACGAGGGGGATCGAACCCCTGACCTCTTGAATGCCATTTTTAGACTCTACGAAAACTTTTGATAATGTTTACAATTTCTTGGTTTTTATGTATAAATATCTGTAAAAATGCGCAATAAATGTTACACCATTAACTGCTTACACAATGTTAAATTATGGTATTTTAAAAATAAGCTGTCAATAAGCTGTCAATTGCCAAACATAAAAAACGAGCTTGCGATTTCCCACAAACCCGCATATTTTCTTGGTGGACCTAGATGGATTCGAACCCCCGGCCTTTTGGTTCGTAGATTTTTCTTACCTTACAGAAGATTGAAAAATCCCTATTTTAGCGGGTTTATGCATTTCACAAATTTCATTTACAGCGTATATTTCGCCCATTTCGGGTAGAATTATCACAAAAACTATCACAAGACATACAACCGCGAATCATTAAAAGTTTGAATAACGGTCACCATTTTGGCACCACGATTCGTAGATAAAATGCGGTATTTTGATGCAAAACGTTTTTCTTTTTACAAGCCATTACATTTCAATCCCTTCAAGCCAGGCTATCTCGCAATTAGCTATAGTACTTTCGTTATGGAACAATCGCATCTTCACCACGCAATCAGCTTCTCTAAATTTTGCATTGTTCTGCTGCATCAATAGCGCCTTCATAAATTGTCCATGCGTGAAGATAACAATATTATTCGCATGCGATTCGTGCAATCTCTGTAATGTAACCCTAAGCCGGTCCATAAGATTACAAAAGCTTTCTGCATCCTTACCATCAACATATTCCGGGTTTGCCGCTTTCCAATAATCTTCTACTTTTGCTCTACGTTGGTAGATTGTCGTACCGGCACAAGCAATGGACGACAAGTAGGTAAACTCTCGTACTTCCGGCCATATTTCCACAATAGCTTGAGGATACTGTTCTATTGTGGGCCCCGCTGTCTGCCTGGCACGTAGGAACGGCGATGTGATTATCAGGTCAGGGCAGAATGGTATCTTCTCCGCCACTTCTTTTGCCTGTTCCTCGCCCTTTTCTGTCAAGGATATTTCTTTGGGGTCAGAAGTCGCCATCCCTGCGTTCGCAGTACTTTCTCCATGGCGGATCAGCAAGATATTCTTTATCTGTTCACTATTCTTTATCATTGTTATATCTTCACCCCAAAGTTCCCTTAATCTTGTGCGTTCTTTTCTTTTGCTTAACCACTTATCAGTCAAATATGCTTTGTAACAATTAATTAGTATTATTAATTATGTTATTACTAAATGCTTCATTTTCCTCAGCTACTTTGGATAATTCAGGGTTCGATGTATTATATCCGTTGCCTTGTCCTTTCCACAACCGTTCGTACAACACGCTTCCCACCGTTTCCATAACCTGCTTCATCATATCCGGGTCAGAGAACATGCGCACGAAGAAGTCGTCATTCTGCTCATAACGCTGGGCGGCCATGTTCGGAAAGTCCTTTTCAAACAGCAGCATGAACGTTTTCCGGTCATTGTTCTTCGCATAGCTCTGCCATTTATCCTGCGCAGCATAATCGTTTTCCATCTGCACCAGCACCTTGTCATCCACGTCTACTTTTTCCGTACCCGCTTTCGGTAACTGCATGGCAAGGAACTTCACATAGACGCTGAATTTATGAAGATTTTTATCAAACAAACGGCAGACCTGCGTAATAAAGGCGTAAATACGGTTAAACCGGGCCAAGGTGGACTTAAACAAATCTTTCTTTTCGGCTTTCAGCGCAACATAACGGTCAATGGCCGGGCGTATGGTGCCTTGCAACCTGCCAAGATCACCGGCGCTCTGCTCCTTGCCAGAATAAAAGATTTCAGCAAACTTATCTATCTCCGTCTGCTGGTAAACCCGGTATTCATCCAATGTGTTCTTCAAATCGTAAACCACATTGGGGTCTGTTTCTTCCTGCAGTACGGTTTCTTCGTAGTACGGCTCAAACGCTTCTTTGATTTCGTCAGCGGTGTTAACGAAATCCAATACAAATGTGTCTTGTTTGCCTCTTGCCGTACGGTTCAGCCGCGAAAGCGTCTGTACCGCTTTCACGCCGGACAGCTTTTTGTCCACGAACATCGTATGAAGCAACGGTTCATCAAAACCGGTCTGGTATTTTTCCGCCACAATCAATATCTGGTAATCATCTGAATGGAATGCTTCCGGCAGGGCTTTTTCGCTGATCCGTTCCCCGGTTTTTGTCTTGTTCATTCCTTCTTCAGTATAGTTCACCCCATAGTCCTTTATCTCACCGGAAAAAGCCACCAACACATCCAAATCCGTATAACCCTTTTCCTGTATCTGTCTCTTAAACTCCTGCACATATCGCACCGCGTGGAGCCGGGACGGTGTAACCACCATGGCCTTTGCCTTTCCTCCAATCTTTTTCATAGTGACGTTGCGGAAATGTTCCAGCATGACGGAAGTCTTCTGGGAAATATTATGGGGATGCAGGGTTTCGTATCTCCTTATAGCACGTACACCGGCAACCGTGTCCAGTTCCGGATCGTCCGGAATGTTCTTCACGATTTTATAATACATTTTGTAGGTCATGTAGTTCTTAAGGACATCCAGAATGAAATGTTCCTCTATTGCCTGACGCATAGAATATATATGGAAAGGATGATACGAGCCTTTTTCATCTTTCCAGCCAAACATATTTAACGTTTTATCTTTTGGTGTTGCCGTAAAAGCAAAGAAGGACAGGTTTTTATGGATACCCTGTGCGGCGAGTTCTTCCAACATACGGTCTTCATCGTCCTTACGGTTTGCTTCCTCCTCGCCTTCCATCTCCGCGTATTCTTTCAGGATTTCTTCTGTATCCGCCAACGCGCGTTTCAGTTTCTTTGCCGCGTCACCGGTCTGGGAAGAATGGGCTTCATCTATGATAACGGCAAACCGTTTGCTGCCGGAATTGACTTCCTTATATATTACAGGGAACTTCTGGAGTGTCGTGATGATAATGCCTGCGCCGTTTTCTATTGCCTGTTTAAGCTGTTGGGCATTTTTATCGACTTTGACCACAACTCCGTCCACATGGTCGAACTGATAGACCGTGTCCTGCAGCTGGCTGTCCAGCACACGGCGATCCGTTACGATAATGACAGACTGGAAAATCTTTTCATCATCAGCGTTATGCAGGCCGGTCAGACGGTGTGCCAGCCATGCTATGGAATTAGATTTGCCGGAGCCTGCGCTGTGCTGGACCAGGTAATTATGCCCGGAGCCATTTTCCTTGACATCAGCAAGCAGTTTAGTCACCACATCCAACTGATGATAACGCGGGAAAATCATGCGTTCAGATACAATATCCCCCGTATCCTTGTCTTTTTCCACTTCCAGATGCAAATATTTTTGCAGGATTTCCAACAGACTGTCTTTGCAGAGAACTTTCTTCCATAAATAATCCGTATCATAGCCGTCAGGATTTATGGGATTCCCGGCGCCGCCGACACGACCTGCGCCGTTGCTGCCCTGATTGAACGGAAGGAAATATGTCCGACTCCCCTCAAGGCGCGTTGTCATGTACACACGTGTCAGATCCACCGCAAAATGAACCAGCACACGTTCCTTAAATGCAAAAATGGTGTCTTTACTTGCCCTGTCAAATTTATATTGCTGGATAGCATTGGTTGTATTCTGCCCGGTAAACTGGCATTTCAGTTCCATAGAAACCACCGGGATACCGTTGACGAACAGCACAATATCAATACTGTTTTCGTTATGCACAGAATAGTGAAGTTGCCGGGTACAGTGCAGGATATTCGCATTATACTGCTCTATGGTGGTATCGTTCAGGCTGGTCTCCGGTTTCCAGAATACTGCTTTGAACGTGATGCCCCTGTCCGTAAATCCTTTACGCAGCACTTTGAGCAGGCCGACCATTTTTACCTCACGGCAGAACCGGTCTACGATCTGCTTTTCACTGTCAGCCCCGTAAATCCTCACATAGCGTTCCCATTTCTTAGGCTGGCTGGCTTTAAGGAAAGAAACAAAAGTGCCGGTATCCAAAGCCAGTTTACGGTCAAAGACAAAAGGATCGCCCTTCACATAACCGCCGTGGGTAGTAAGGAATTCTTCGATATCCTGTTCAAATCGTTTTTCCTTAACATCAAAATCTGTCATACTCTCACCTGCAGAACACCAATAATAAAATAGCCTGGCAAAATTATAAGTAGTTTATTATTTTATTTTATCACATTTTTTCCGATTTCGTGCATGAAAACAAACGTTAACACATCTTTTAGTCCTTTTAGTTGCGTCCATAATTGGGTTGTAACAGGGAAATCAAAGCTCTATAAAACCAATTATATTATTAAGCGGTTTTATCCCTTCGTTTTTCTTTCTATAGAACCAAAACACTTGACTTTTGGTTTTATAATGACTATAATTGCCTTGGAAAGGAGAGTTAGAACCATGAGTGAATCTTATAAGGCAAGTCATTTACCTCTTGATGATAAGGCTATAGACCAGTCTATTTTTTTTGAAGAGTTGATAGACGCTACCGCCAAACTTGAAGTGTATAAAGAAAAAATACAAGACAGCAAGTTAGACAGCTCCTGGTTCATGCCGACATTACAGCAGAAGGAAGCATTAGCTTCTTCGACGATGGAAGGAACGCAGGCAACACTGGACGGCGTATTAACCAATCAGATTGCGCAGAACGAGAAAGACAAAAATCTTAACGAAGTACATAATTATTATATAGCAACAAAAGAAGGATATGAGTCTCTGCGCAAACATGATTTTTCCGAAGACTTTTTCCTAGAAATGCATAAAACCTTAATGACCGGCAATGTGCGTAAGCCAAAAGTCATCGGGGCTTATCGAACAGAGCAGAATTATATAGGAAAGAATGATGCCACACATGCAATTACATTTGTACCGCCAGTGCCCGAAGACGTACCATCTTTAATGCAGAATTTAATCGATTACATGAATAATCCGGAGGATCATTACAGACCATTGGTGCGCACAGCAATCATACACGCCCAATTTGAAACAATCCATCCTTTTATGGATGGCAATGGACGGGTTGGCCGCATGCTGATACCAATGTACCTGTTCTCTGCCAAACAGATAGACCTTCCCTGCTTTTTCATCAGCGAAGCGCTGGAACGAGATAAAATGAAATATTATGGTTTGTTAAATGCCATCCGTTATGAAAAAGACTGGAATGAGTGGATTAAATTTTTTCTTTCAACTGTTACCATGCAGTGTGAGAAATATATTCAGATTATCAGCCGTATAAATGACCTGTATGAAAAGCACTTAGGCATTGCACGTCAACTTGCAAGATCTTCTAACGTAGTAGACGTGGTCAATGTATTATATAAATATCCAATCATTACCGGGAAACAAATTGCTGAAATAACACATATCCCTCAGACAAGCGTAAACAGGTATTTATCTATGTTCGTAGATAGTAAAATCTTGTACACGGACAATAAAAGCAGAAACCGTACATATTTTTACTACGATTTATTAGATATTTTAAGAGCCTGATTTAATAACAAAGAAAGGCGGTGATGCGATTGATTGAACAAAAATTAAAAGCCTCATAAATTGCTGCAACAATTTATGAGGCATGAGCTACCGGATGTTGCCATCCAGTAATGGTATATTTTATTATGGCACATCCGGAGAAAATAATCAATTCTTTTTTAAGGAGATTATCATGACAAAACGAATTATTACGATTAATTTCTCAGGAGGGCATAATAAATGTCTAAAATTAATAAAGACCGCAATGGTTGTAAAGATGTTTTTCGTTCGTACTTAGTAAAAGACGCTTCTTTTGACAACGAACTGGAAATCCCGTGTATTAAACGGGAGGAAAGTTTGCCAGACAGACTGATTCCTTTTTCAAAAGCTGTCGGCGGAACCGACTTTGATGCGTGGGTACATTTCTACGAGGATGATATCGCATTTGAACGGGTATGGAATAACCCGCAACGATATTTGCCAATCCTCCAACATTATAAAGGCGTGATTACACCGGATTTCAGTTTATATCGTGATATGCCTTTGGTTATGCAGCTGTGGAACATTTACCGGAGCCGTGCAATCGGTCATTGGCTACAAGTTCATGGTATTGCTGTAATTGTCAACGTCCGGTGGAGTGACGAACGCACCTACCGTTCATGTTGCGCCGGTGTCCCTAAACATTCCGTCATTGCTGTTGGTTCCCACGGCTGCGTCAAGCTTCTTCGTGAACAGGAATACTTTGTAAAAGGACTGGAATATGCAGTAAAGGAGCTTGAACCCCAAACGATTATTGTTTATGGCAGCGCTCCTGATACCATCTTTGGTAAATACAAGGATAACGGAATCACGGTTCTGCAATTTGACAGCGACTTCATGTCTACACACCGGAAGGCGGTGATCGCCTGATGGGAACCGGGTTTCATGGCGGTTTTGGTTCTACAACCGGTGCGCTAAAGCAAAAATCTCCAGTTAGTGCACTAAAAGATGTTAGATATAGCAAAAAGAAGACCGAAGGGTATCTATTGAACCCAGCGCACCCAACTGGTGCTTCAAAAGCTAAATTCATGCGCGAAGTTTTAGGTTATAAACAAAGCGATGCCAAAAAATTCCATAAAAATGTAATTTCTTCAATAATTGGTAAACAGCCTTCAAAAACAGAAGAAACCTCTTATGGGACGAAGTTAACTTTTCAAACAAAGCTAAAAGGTATTAACGGGAAACAGGTAAGCGCAAACATCGTTGTGGTTATTCAAAAAGACAAGGGCAGAAAAACTTTTAAAATCGTAACAGTTTATCCAGGTGAAAAGGAGAGCTAAAAATGAAAGAATTAGATGTGGTAAAGCTTAAGAAAGAGTTTAGCGGGCTTCCTTTAGGAACAAAAGGTACAATTGTATTGGAATATGACGGTACGCATTTCGAAGTTGAATATTTCGATGTTAATGGCGATACGATCGATGTTCTTACAACCCCTGCGGATGTTCTTGAACTTGTTGCCTCTTTCTCCAGTTAAATGATTACCAGTTAAAGAAATTCGTAAAAAGTAAATCGGCTGTGTAATACCATCCTGATGGTCAACACAGCCCCTTCTCGACCTTGTAAAAAGCTATGAGAAATTGAAAAAAGACTCCGTTTAAAAAATTAAGCCTGACGGACTTCCCCGTCAGGCTGGTCCTATGACCTCATATATACCCCAGATGCGTTTTCTTTGACCTATCTATTCTTTCCTCTTTTGAGGAAATGCCTCCGAAAGGTATTCTTTGACGCCATTATTCCTGTTTTCTACCTCCAAAAACGCCGCTGTTGCCATCTGCAGGGGCGTCCGGTTTCTTTGCTCTACGTGCTTTCATGTCACACCATTTTTTCGCTTCTTCTATCCCATGCTTTCCTGTTATATCTTTCCATTTGGAACGGGATACGTCTGTTCTTCCAAAACGCACTGTATATGTTTCCCCTCTGATTCTTTGGATAAGACCCGTATACCCATTAGGATAATCACAGCGCCAAATACCATTACCTTTTTCATTCCAAACGGAATCACCAATATCAGTTTCATATGATTCCTTACGATGAATTGCTTTTTGTTTCTTGGTTTTTTCCGTTATTTTTATCAAAGGAAGGGTTGAACTTGCTAACCTTTCGATATTATACGCGTCTAAATCACTTTTAACAAAAGGACTGTGTTCTTTTAAAGCTTTACGAATTTCACTCACAGGAATATGAAATGGATGTTCCTGCATCTTAAGGAACAGATCAACATCTCTTTCAGCGGCATAATTCCCTTCTTGCAAAGAAAGAGCAAGAGCAGATTTTTCAAAAACAGTATCCCTTCTCTGTTTTAAGACGCGGTTACAAATATGTTTTAATACATCGTTACATTCAGTTTTAGTTGCGTTTTCCTTCAGATACTTCCAATCAACCCTGTCATAGTTATCATAGATCAAAGCTATTGCCCATTCTTCATAAACCGGGGTTGCATCATCCCAAAACTTTGCTCCTCTGATGCGATCCAACAATATATCTTCTAACCCAATAATTTTCAACGTCCCAAACTCATTTTTTTGTATTAAGGCCCGGTCTTTACTACCCATGTATTCCGTAGATATAAATTCAACATATGCGTCTTCCAAGTAAAAATTTCGTCCTTGCCCAGAAAAACCCAGTTCGCGCATGATCTCTTCTTTTTGCGAGTTTTCCCGTACATGGAAATCCATATCTCCTGTCATATAATTACCAGCCGTATAAAACTCAACGGCGCTACCGCCAGTAAGAATAATATCAATACCTCTTTCAGAGAACGCTTCTGAAATCAGTGTGCCTAATTTGATGCGTTTGATGAGAGGGTCAGAAGAAGTATCTGATATGACCTTGCGAATTCTTTCTGCTCTTTCTTTATTGTTCAAATCTAATCCCCTCCTTCAGCATCAACGCTTCAATTTTTTTCTTTTTTTCCAACCCAGCTTCCAGCAAATACCTTTCCTTCTCTATATCTCGTAGACCGACAGGCCGTTTTGTCTTTGGCTTTATAGAATCCGGTTTCTCCCTTTGCTGTTTTCGTTTATATGCCACCCATTCTTCCCCTGTTACATCCTGCGGATAAATCGGTTCATCGCCTTCACGGCAAAAAACTCGAAAGACTTCACCAAGAACAACACTGGCAATGAATTCATTAAGGCTTACCCCTGAACATTCAGCTGCAATTTTCACCAGCTCTTTTTGCCCTTTCTGAATACGAAACGTTATCGAATCATAATTGTTCTTGTTATACTTTTCCTTTGCTCTTGTTGATGCGTTCATCTTAACATTCCCTCCAATCGTCGAAAAAACAAAATCTTCGTGGACTTATTATATACTGCATACAGTATATTGTAAAGCTGTTTTTTCTACTCGTTCAAAGAACGCAACCCCGCCCTGGTGCGGGCACACAAAATCGTCTTTGCGCATACCTGTTCCGTGAAGAAGGAATGGATTCGGTGACGAAAAAAAAATTACAGCCTGACGGACGTCCCCGTCAGGCTGTTCCTATAACTTTATATATGCCATGTAGACGAGTTTCGGGTGAGAGAAATATTGGATTGAAACCGTCTGTCACATACTTGTCACACAGTCATTCTAACATCTCCTTGCAAAATATTCCATATCAGTTTATAATATACATGAACTTCCCTATTTCCCTACTTTCTTACTTTAATGACGGGAGGTACATATAAATGTCCGTATTTGTTAATGATGCAAAAGTGATGCCGAAGGGACAGGTTACGATACCCAAAAATGTCCGGAACGTTCTTGGCGTTGAAAGCGGCGACCGCGTAACGTTTATTGTGGATGGTAATACCGTCCGTGTCGTCAATTCTGCAGTATATATGCTGATGCAGTTTCAGGAACAAATGAAAGGCGAAGCTGCAAAAGCCGGACTGTTTTCCGAAGAAGACGTCGCTGAATGGATTACCCGGTCCAGAAGAGGGGCTGCTGCCAAATGAAGGTAATGCTGGATACCAATATCATCATTTCCGCAGTCCTGTTTCCAAACGGCCGGACAGCACTGGCTTTTTTAAAGGCGCTTTTGGCGGCGTTTCGCCTTGTGGCTAATGTAATTGTCGCGCGACGGAAGAAAATGTGTATATGACGGTTATATGAGTTTTTGGATATATTTTGCCGATCGCTAACAAAAAACGGTGCGGGTTCGTCGCCTGCACCGTTAATTTTTATTGTTTGGAATACGTTGATGGCAAAAAAGCTTACACGACGGTTCCGGGATACATACCCCTTTTACTCTAAAACCTTCCCAAAAATTCCTTTAAGATACCTTCAGTTATCTTGGCTCTACCAACACGGGCACAAAGTTCGTTGTAGAGTTCCTGGTCGTTTGCGTCACGAGCATCCAGCGCTTCCTGAAGCAGTTTATCACATTTTGCTTTTTGCCTGTTATATAATTCATTAACTGTTTTGCCGGTTAATCGTTGCAGCTCCTGATCCGTCATGTGCCGGAGATCGTGCTTGGTTAAGCTCTTGCTTGTGTCTTTTCCCTCTAACATTCCCGTAATTGAATCAACAGCATTTGTCCGCTTTCCTTCTACACACGAACCCCGGTAAAACCAATTACCTTTTCTTTGGTTAAAAGTGTAATTTCCGGAAACGCTTCTTTCATCCCGTTAATTAAACCATCGAATGAAGCAGCCTCAAATTCAAGACCAGGAACATCTTCGATTTTTGCTGTCCACGTAGTATTATCTGCATCCCACAGAACTTCAATTTTAAGACATCTTTCGTTTTCCATATTTTTGTCTCCTCAAAAATTAAAGACCTTTTTCACTGTCTCTAGTCTACAAAAAAATGTCTTCAATTCCCTGTGACCTTCGTTTTTCCTTCCTTTTTTATTTTACACCTGCCAGTACTCGCCTGTCAGCACATTCACACAGCTAAGTTTCCCGTCTTCCATGTAAGCGCCTGTATCGCACATGATAATATTGTTTTCCAAAAACTGTGGCTTCGTGGGCGGCTGGCCATCAATCCAATGTTTCTGTTTCAGCTCCTGTACCGGCGTATGGCCGATTACAATGGTTCCGGCCCTTCCATCGTACTGTTCAAAGAAGCCTTCCCGCATCCAGAGCAGATCGCCTTCCCGCTGCTTGTCCAAAGGAATGAAAGGCTGGATCCCCGCATGACAGAAATAAAATTTATCCACCTGATAATGGTTGGACAGCTGTCGCATCCAGCGTAACCTTTTATCTCTTTCAACTTTTCCCAATTTGTACTCAAATTGCTTTCTCAGCTTTTTCCCGCCATTATCCAGCCAAACATGTGCCATTTCGTAATTCAAACCGTCTATCATGAAGCTTTTGCTCTGCTTCTTGTAACGGTAATAGTTCAGGCACATCACTTCATGATTGCCAAGCAGAGTAACGACCCGCTCCGGATATTGTTTGTTTAAAGCTATAACATAGTCCAGACATTCAAGTGACTGCGGCCCTCGGTCAATATAATCGCCGAGGAATATCAGCAGGTCTTCATCCGGCCTAAACCTAACCTGCTCCATCAATGCTATTAACTTTTCATACATACCGTGGATATCACCGACAGCAAGGATTCGTTTATATTCCATAATTTTTTCTTCAGCTTTAAGTGTCCTTCTCAATAATTACATTATGCACATACACAATGGTTTATCCTCGCAACCATCAACCGGAATGCTACGCAACCGATCAATATATTCCCGAACGCGGCCACGGGCATACAACAACAGTTCCTTCGCAGACTTGTCCTCGGTCTCCATCATTAACTTAGTACTGATTGGCACGCGTTCCAGATATGCATTAATTAGTTCTTCAGTTTCCAATTCCTTCAAAACTTCTTGTACCGTCTTCATGATTACGCCCTCAAATCCACTTGCCTCTATTTCGGAGAATCTTCTGTCTGGGCATTTTTAATTCCCGCATTTCTTCTACGCTCAACGCACGAATCCCCGGTAAAACCAATTATAACATGTGTCGGCTGCACATCCGGTATCACTTGGCTCCATTCGTCTTTCTGATCTAAGTACCAAATTTTTTCAGTACGTTCGCCATGGATGAGCCAGGGACGATTCAGGTCGATGGGCACCAATAAAATCCTCGTCAAAAAATCTTGGTAAACGGATACACCGTTTTCTTCTTTCTTCACAAAATAATCTTTGCCGTGTTGTTCTAACCAATCGGCCAGCGCAGCCCTGCACTGATAATTAACTTCCGCATAATGTTTGGGGCACCCTTCGGGTAGCGGGCCTTCAAAATCGAAAATTGCTATTCTACCAATCTTTTTCATTTAATATCTTCCTTTTTCCTCAGCTCTACAACAAATGCTTAATTAAATTATATGACTGCAGCCCGCTCTCCCGTCCATACCTCGATAGCAGCGTTAAGTAAATAACCTGTTTTCGGTTTTTCATATTGAAGTTTTTCGCTACAACCGAAGCTACGCCATTAACCAAATCATTATCAACCTTGGCCTGCGCCAGGACCTGCTGAACCTCCAGGTTAATCTTCATCTTTTTGTTGGGAACGATGATCTGCTTCTCTTCTTTTAATTGAATTTCGAAACAACTGCGCCGACCAATGACTACGCCGTTTGCTTCTTTCCAATATTTAATGACCCGGTCATACCCTCTATCCTGGCTGATAATAATGTATATAGCTTTTTTCCCTTTGTTCTTATGAATAAGATATCCGAGATACGAACTTAAGCACATGTCCAGAGATTCTTTACCAGCTGGCACTTTATGGAAATTGAGCTTACATTTTAAAGATGACAACGAAGTTATATTGATATACGGGGCATTCACTGACGAAAAAATATGAACAAGTTCTTTACCTGTCAGTTGATCAACTCCCTTGAATCCGTTATCGTGTACGTTTTCGTAGTCTATTAAGTAATAACTTTTCATTATTTAGCAATTCCTTTTTTCTGTAAATCATAAACCGCTTTCAAGACCTTTTTCCCGTAATACTGCGCATAAGTTACCAAATTTTCTGGATACAAATTATAGATGAATATGATTTTTGCGAGTTTCAATTCCGGTTGCTGGTTATCTATGGGAATTTCATCAAGCAACTTCAACAAATCCAAAAATTCGAAATAGCGGATATTACGCTCTGACAATATCACTTTCGGTTTTATAATTCTGATATTCAGATTTTTATCTACGAAAGATTTCTTTGAGGCTGCATTGGACACAAAAGTGCGTTGATTATTCGACATCAACGTAGTGAAACCCAATGCGTTCAAAATAGCCGGACCGGTTTCATACCCTGTATCGTTCTTCAGGTACTTCTCCGTTATAAGAGGCTGGTCACGATGTTGAGAAGATTTTCATCAATGACAAGAAAATCAGCTATTGTCGCGCTTGCTATGTTTGTCGGCATACTCATAAGTGCTTCCAAAAGGATGATATGACGGAAATCCTGGACAAGATGATTGAGGCCGATGTGCTGGTATTGGCCTCTCCGGTGTATTTCTACGCGATTGCTGGTCAGGTAAAGACCATGCTGGATCGCACGTTGCCCCGCTGGACGGAGCTGAAGAACAAGGAATTCTATTATATCCTGACCGCTGCAGAAGATAGTGAAGCCATCATGCAGCGCTCGCTCGAATGTTTCCGCGGTTTTGCCGATTGTTTTGCCGGTATTGAAGAAAAAGGCGTGATTTTGGCTCACGGGGTTTACGAAAAGGGAGAAACCATAAATTCGCCCTATGAGAAGCAGTCCTATGAAATGGGGAAAAGCGTGTAATATTATGTTTTTTAGATTAATGGTAATACGATACGGCGAAAATGGAGTATCGTATTACAAAAAGGCAAGATAAAAAGCCCGCATGGTCCAGATACGGGCTTTCTATCTTGCTGTCAAAAGGGGTTATAGGAGAAGGTAGGAGGATGATATTGTTTTGGCTCACACTTAATTAGTCATCTTCCAATTAAGTTATTTTAATTATAATAATTCCTAATAGTATTGTCAATATCATTTGTTAAAAATTCTTAATATTTTTCAAAATAGCGTTAAATTCAGGTGTTTTGCGGTTTTTGTAAACAAAATCCGTTTTTTAACGAGGGTAATAAAAGACATTTTAATAGTATTTATTGCTAATAAATTCGTATTTTTCTAACAGCCGTGGACTTTTCCGCGGCTGTTTTGTTATAATTAAGTAAATCAATACTAATCGTGCAAATCGTGATTTTGCTTAATGGGTATACGATGCGGCGAAAATGGAGTATCGTATAGCCGGCAAATTCAAATTTAATGGGATAATTGATATGATCAACGTAACTCTCTGTCCTTTGAAATCGGACGACCGTGAACAATTCATTCGTGATAACCAGGACGCTTTTAACTATGGAGCCCTTGAAGAATTCGGTCTCCGGGACGATCATTTTGAAAAAGAGAATGAAATTATTTCCCGAGAGACGATAGAATATTGTATCGACAGCGGGGAAGCCTATCGTATTATGGCAGGCGATAAAAAAGCTGGCGGCGTTGTTATCAAAGTTAATGGCGAACGGGGCAACCTGGAATTGTTATTTGTTTCCCCGAAGGAACATAGCAAAGGTATAGGTTTCGCTGCGTGGCGCGCGGTGGAAAAGCTCCATCCGGAAGTTAAGGTTTGGGAAACGATGACTCCGTATTTTGAAAAACGGAATATCCATTTCTACGTCAACCGATGCGGATTTCATATTGTAGAGTTTTTCAACAGGTATCATCCTGACCCGAAGGATCCGGATGCGGGCAATGAATTGGACAATCAGTTCCCGGACGGGATGTTCCGTTTTGAAAAAATAATGAAATAGTTTGTGGGAAAAAGTTAGCATTATTATTCAGGTAATTCCAGTTTTTATTAACAGCCGTGGAGCGACCACGGCTATTTTTATATGCTTGACAATCAGCACAATATCTTTATAATTTAAAGTAATAGGCATAGGGGTATGCCCTGCAGCAGGAGGTTTATAATATGATTGATCGTAATGTTTCGGATAATATTCACCGCCGGATTAAAAAGATAATTGGACAGATCCAGGCCGTTGACCGGATGGTTGATGAAGATGTTCCCTGCGAAGATATTCTGGCACAGATCAATGCGGCTAAGTCAGCGCTGCATAAGGCGGGACAGGTGGTTTTGGAAGGCCATATCCGGCACTGTGTGCGGGAGGGAATTGAAAGCGGAGATGCAGACAAAACTATAAAACGCTTTACGAAAGCTATGGAGCGGTTTGCCAACATGAAATGAACAACTGACAGGAAAATAAGGAGTAGGATCGCAAAACAGCGGATCTCCGGAAACGGATGATTTCCGCTGTTTTATATTTCTCTGAAAAAATTTTTAAAAAATGTGTTTTGCCTCTTGACAATATATACCCCTATCGGTATAATACAAAACAAGAAATACAGATACCCGTAATGGTATAAAAAGAACCGGCAACCGAAAACTGCCGGCAACATAGCGAATTATAAAGGGAGGTATTGATATGAACTTCGGAAAGAATAGCAATGTAGGATTTGATGATACGTTTATGTTTTGGAGTTTTGTGTGGTCTGTGAAATAAAGAACGTTTTTAAGTGCAGGAGGTAATTGACTATGAAGAAAATGTTGAAAGGAACGTTGGTTGTAGCAGCGTTGGCCGGTATCATGGGATTTTCCTGCGCGGAAGCGTCTCCAAAGCTTCATAATGCGCTGCCGGTTCCGGACAGGGTTGAGCTCCACGGGCCGTCGCATGAGTCCGGACGCCATAATGGTCATGTTCTGGAAAAGGAACATGTCTGGCATGATGAACATGGCAACAGGCACATGGACAGGATTTGGTGTGATCGTGACGGCCAGCGGCATGTAGAACACGTATACTAAAAACAGCTAAAACCCAATTATTACGCAACAGTCGTGGACTTTAATTTCCACGGCTGTTTTGTTTTAACTGCCTGTTGACAGGTTCTATATATTCTGTTACAATATCATTGGTTAGCGACTGCTAACCATACTAAGGCTGGAAATATCAAACGTCGACCTATAGTGGCTGGCCGAGTTAGAAACTGAAAATGTGGCAACCCCGCATACTTGTATTTGCGAGGTTTTTTGGAGAAAATACAACTATGCATGAATTCCAAGGTGTTTCCGATACGCTGTTCATTCCGCTTGCAGGGCGGGCGTATGTTTCTACCCATTTCCCGGAATATTTTTATGACGCCAAAGCGATAGAGTTGGAGGCCATGATTCCCGGTGACAGCATCCAGAAGAATTCGCCTGAATATACAATGATTGCGCCGGCAGCCCGGTATTATAACCTGGATCAGATGGTCAGATCGTTTATCGAAGAACATGGGACATGTAATATCGTGAATCTGGGTTGCGGACTTGAAACCTCATTTTTTCGTATTAACTGCTGCAACGCGACGTTTTATGAGATTGATTTCCCTGAAGTGATAGCAATCAGGAAAAGGGTTCTGGGCGAAGCGCCGAATGAAATTTTGATTGAGGGCAATATCTTTTCAATGGAATGGCCAGGTAAGATGGACAGTACCCGGCCCACACTGCTGATTGCTTCCGGCGTTTTTCAATATTGTTATGAAAAAGACGTCCTGGCATTTATCGATCGGGTAAAGAATCTGTTTAAAAAGGCTGAACTGATCTTTGATGCGACAGGACGGATCGGGATAAAATTTGCGGATTATTATGTGAGAAGAACCGGAAACAAATCCGCTGCTATGCACTTTTACATTGAGAGCGGTCTGTCCTTTGCAAAGAAGGCCGGTGTTGTTTTGGTGGAGCAACGGGAGTTCTTCACAGATGCACGGGTAATCCTGAAAGACAAACTAAAACTGTTCTCCAGGATTTCCATGGCGGTGGCAGACTGGTTTAACATGTCTATACTGGTCCATCTTCGGTTGTATTAATAAAAGATATTTAATACATAAGGAGCCACTATGCCGATTAACAAAAAAGAATCCGCCTGTGGCGCTGAATTTGGATGACGGTCAAAGTAGTCAAAACCCCAATTTTGCACAGTAAAATATTCTACAGCCGTGGAACTTTTTCCACGGCTGCTTTATTATTGTACGCTTTTTAATTTATAACCGGTGTAATGATTAACAAATTCCTGTATGCAGGTAATCATATCATTGACGGCCGGCGCCAGAAATTTCGGGTCTTGCGTAATGATGCCCAACGTCCTGCTCCCCGAAGGCACAATGGGATAGACATTAAGATCATCCAGTTTTCCTGCGCTGTAAAGAGACAGAGAAGCATCTACTGCATGACCAAATCCACTGCGGACCATTGATACTAACGATGAATTGGTAATGGCTGAGCTTCGGCAGATTCCCTGTATATTTTGGGCGGCAAGATACTGCTCAACATCAGATTCGTTTCCGCCAAGAGGCAGAATCAGCTCCAGCTTGTCCAGTTCTTCCGGTGTAATGAAATTCCTGTTCCGGGGAACATATTCTTTCGGGGAAACGCAGATAAGGCGGTCTTCATATAAAGGGATAAACTGAAGGGGCACAGTAAGCGAGCGTATGGAAGAATGAGACACAATTGCCAGATCCAGACCGCGGTTTATGACAGCCCCGACAAGTGAGTGATATGTGTTTTCCCGGACAATCACCTCAATATTTGGGGCTTTCGCACGAAAAGCATTCATAATTCCTTCAAGCCACTGAATTGCCGTACTGTCAATCAGACCGAGACGCACGCTGCCGCGTTGGGAACCGTTGATCTGGGATATCCTTTTTTCCAGCAGATCTGAAGTATAAAGAATGTCCTGTATATAGCTGTATATCTGCGCTCCGTTCTCCGTCAGCGTTACATTTTTCTTTTCGCGTATAAACAGAGGAAAGCCGAATTCTTCTTCCATGTCTGAAACTGCGTGACTGATAGCGGACGGCGTCAAATGAAGCTGCCCGGCTGCTTTGGCAAAGCTTTTGCACTGAACGATAGTGTGAAAAACCCTGTAAGTATAAAGCGACATGAAACCACATCCTTTTTGTAATTATTGAGTATTTCCTCATCTTCAGTATACTATCCGCTATACAGTTTCGCAAGATTAATTACTGATTTTTACGTTTTCTAAGAAAAAATCATTGGTTAGATAAAAATTATATTGAGAATTTTATCATGGATACATGTTATAAAATGCGTTTTACTTCAAGATAATTCTGTGCTAATATTCTTTCAGAACAAGAGAGGAGGAAATTCTATGCGCAAAACATATAACAGTCCCGGGTCATCGGGAAACGGGTTGCCTTTTTCTACCATGACGGAGTTCGGGGACCTGCTTTTCCTGTCCGGCGTGACCGCAACAGATCTTACTACCGGCAAAACAGACGGCGATGCTGCCGGGCAGGCCGTAACTGCCCTCAATAAGATAGAGGCAATCCTGAAAGATGCCGGCAGAAGTCTGGACGACGTTCTTAAGGTTACTGTTTATCTGAAAGACATGGGAACATTCGGTGAAGTGAATGCGGTTTACCGGTCCACGTTCAACGCGCCGTACCCGGCACGCACCTGTGTGGAAGTTGCTGCCCTGCCTATGGGCGCGCTGGTTGAAATTGACGTGATCTGCGGGAGAACATAAAACATTATTACGGAAAGGAACAGAAACATGATCCCATATTTTGTGGCTGACGCTTTTGCGGACCGGTTGTTTGAGGGAAACCCCGCAGGAGTATGTGTCCTCGAACAGTGGCTTCCCCATGAAACGATGAAGAAAATCGCCATGGAAAACAATCTCTCCGAAACCGGATTTGTGGTCAGGCAGGGCGGTCATCCCTGCACATATGAACTGCGCTGGTTTACCCCGGTGGATGAGATCGATCTTTGCGGGCACTGTACCTTCGGCTCCGCGTATATCCTGTTCCGCTTCTTTGAACAGAACGAAACAGAAATCCATTTCAATGCTCTGAAATGCGGGCATCACCTTGTGATTACGAAACAGGATGATATTCTGACGATGGCGTTTCCCTCGCTTCCTCCCCGGCCTTTTGCCTATGCAGATTATATGGGGGAAGGAATGGGCGCAGTTCCCTCGGAAGTTTGGAAGACAGACCGGGACCTGCTGCTGGTTTATGATTCCGATGAAACGGTCCGGAATCTGACGCCTGATTTTCAGAAGCTGAAAGAGTTTCCGGAAGGTCTCTCTGTCTACGTCACGGCAAAGAGCAACGATCCGCGCTATGACATTGTTGCCCGCGCTTTCTGGCCGAAAATCAATGTAAACGAGGATCCGGTCTGCGGTTCCATGCACTGCGCGCTGATGCCGTTCTGGAAGGACCGGCTTGGAAAAGAAGAACTGGTCTGCCGAAGCCTTTCAAAACGCGGCGGCACCATTGTGTGCCGTCAGGACGGGGACACCGTTCTGCTTCAGGGACGCGGCGCGTTCTATCTGAAAGGCGGGCTGAATATTGAGAACTGAGAGGTGCTTTATGATTCAAAAAGAGATGCAATTGGATGATACCGTCATATACGATCTCTCCGCCGGAGAGTGTCACGCCCGGGGAATCGCGGTCAACATCCCGGACACGGAACTGAATATCCTGCAGGCGCGCTGCAAAAACGGGATGCTGTTCTGCGGTATTTTCAGCAAAGAAGTATTGGAAAAGCTGGACTTTCCCGCGGCCGTTTTCTCAGCTCCTGCCTTCTCCGATATGATGGAGCGGAAGCCCGTGTTCCTGACATCCAAAGCCATGGCTATGGGCGCGACGATGAATATGACCGGTGAAGAACTGCTGGTCCTCTTTAGCTGAGAACCGGGTAACTTTAAATGAAAGAGAGTGCGCAAGATGACAAAGAAAAAGACGATCCTGGATCTTCAGCAGATGAAAGAAAACGGTGAACAGGCGGCGTGGACGCCATCAAACTGGAAGGCGGTGTGGCGGTTGTGACGGTCAGGTCATCCTGGCAGCGGACGCGCTTGGGGTGTACAAAAACTTCACCCCGAAGTTTGCTAAAAAGTATTGCAGCCTGGGTGAAATCGCAACGCAGGGTATGAAGGATTACATTGCCGAAGTCAAAGCGGGCACGTTCCCGGCTCCGGAGCACAAATATAAGTTTACCGGGGACAGGGACAAATTTGAAGCGTTCCTTGTCGAATACGAAAAAAACCTGGATCTCTGAAATCATCCATATACCGCGGGACGAAAGAAAAAAGTCCCGGAGATAAAAACACTTGCTGACTGATAAACCCTGATTTTGCACAGTAAGTGATTCAACAGCCGTGGAATTTATTTTCTGCGGCTGTTTTGTTATAATGATGGCAGTGATACAAATCGCAATTTATCGAGATGTTTGGAAATACTGAAACTAACAAAAAAGGATTAGTTGTAAAAAAGTGGAATGATATCTTTAGTACAACCACTGGAAAGCTGGATTCAAATGCGATGGTAGAAGGCGGGGAATACCCTTTCTTCACATGCGCTAAAGAAATCTACTGGATTGATAAGTATGCGTTTGACTGTGAAGCTCTATTATTGGCGGGCAACAATGCTGTTGGCGTGTATGATGTTAAACATTACAAAGGAAAATTTAATGCTTAGCAATGCTATTTAACCATAAACGAATCTAATATAAAATCAAATTCATCTTCATATCTTTTGGCAAAATTAACCATTGCACTTACCTCAATGAAGTATCCAGTATCTCCAAAAATATAAATAGTTGTTTTGTTCAGGGAATCAAGATTTGGTCTATTGGGATTGCCGGAAATGCTAACAAACTTTAAGTATTTTTTCCCATATCTATTAATACAAAACTCCTTGGATATTAATTCTTGTTTCGTTGCAACTCTGGTATTTCTCTTTGTACCCTCCCAGAGAGATATGAACGCGTTATTTAAAACCACTTCCTCTTCTTCAGGCCTCATTGTTGTGAGTGTTTCATCCTTACCAAATATTACAGAAATATTATATAAGTTGAGTACTTTTGGATCGCTGACTTCTTTCTCAACGGTTCCTAATAGCGCCATTCCACCATTGGGATAGGGTGTAGGTATATCCAATTGCTTAAAACCAGTCGCTGGAACATACAGCGTGCCATCCAGGACTCTTATTGGTTGATAATTTGCAAAACAACTATTAGTAAGTAGCAGTAGAATGCTTATAATTAGTAAAATCTTTCTCATAGGTGATTCTCCTCGTATTATGTTCAACAATCATTTTTTATTAAAAAGATACAACAAAATCGCTAAAATTATGCCTATTGGAATGCTGCCTATTGGAACAATTTGATAGGCGCTTAAAAAACTAACTATAATCTGTAAGATAAATATGGACCATACAGCTGTAGATGGGCTGTCAAATTTACAGCACTTATAAGCAACAAGTGCTGGTATGATGCCACCAACTATACCAGCAAAAACCACACCAATGAAAAAACCTTTTTGATAACCTGTAGTGCCGTGATACAGTATTTTTCCACATGCTTTACTAAGTCCCATTGTAGTATGTATAATGTATGTATTTTAATTATATCACGTTTAGTATCCAAAATCTCTTCTTTTAAATTTTATTATATCATACAGACTTTAAAAATTCAGTTTGAAAATGAGCAAAAGTTGTATAACCCAAGTCACAGAGCCTATTTCAAGAATTTCGGATTTCTATTTCGTCATTTTTCCCGTCTGCATCCCTCATATTTTTGATAGAGTGGCAAACAATGTATGCATACGAGAATCATCAAAAATATCTGTATTTATTCGTCAGGATTGCGACCATCAAAACGTATGAAAGAGAGGTTCGAGGGTTTCTCCATTTGATGTTCTATACGCAATTGCCGACGTAACCGGAGAAGACGTCTGTGACTTGATATCTTTAGACCAGCGACATGGGGGAAGCACAGGCTTCTCACAATTTATCAATGCGCCGTTTGCGAAAGCCTTATGAGGCGGAATTGAGAAAAAGTGTAACAGAACACTTGAATGATCTTTTAAAATAATTTTTTTCGCAAAAAAGAGATGGTCAATCGGTAAACGCCGAATTAATCATCTCTTCTTTTTATTTTTGCAATTCACTATGAACTGCTATGGAGTGCTATGGAAATGCAAAAAAACGGGTTTGCGAAAATTCGCAAACCCGCATGGATTCTGGTGGAGACGAGGGGGATCGAACCCCTGACCTCTTGAATGCCATTCAAGCGCTCTCCCAGCTGAGCTACGCCCCCAAAAGCTTTACAAGCGATATTATACGGAAAAAAACACCCTTTGTCAATAGCTTTCTTACCAAATCGAAGGCTTCATTCTGTAATACAACGTTTCATACTTTGTTCCGGAAATAGCTTTCCATTCCGGATCGATAAAACGCTGATCGGAAGTCTTGACTTTTTTGTTCTTCCTGTCTGCCTGGTAAGCGCGAATAATCCTGTATTTCCCGGTTGCATAATCCATTACAACCGCTTCATAAAAATAGGAATGCGCAACACCTTTCTGATTGGGAATAAAAGTTACGAACCAAAGGCCGATTTGTTTATCTCCTTCATGGTGCACTTCCATATGATTATAAAAGTCCTGCACTTCTATTGAGTTTTCTACTCTCGTCTGCACCGGTGTCCATGATTTCTTTTTCAGCTTGCTTTTTTCCGCAAAGCACACACCTGTAAACAGCAGTGTAAAAACAAGTGAAATCGTTAGTATTTTTTTCATGTCAATTCCCTCCTGCAGTTTAATTTTACAATATTTCCCGGGAAATTGCATCACCCTGCCCCTTAATATTTGTATGGTCGCATTTACATGTGGCTGTCCGATAGTATAGAATATAATTAAAAGATCTGCAAAACTTTTAACGACAAGTCTTTTTATAAGCATAGAAAATAGAATATATTTGTTTATTCTAAATTTTTACAGGAACCTTGTTGTTATTCAGTACTAAAATTTTACATACTCAATATTGTATAAACTAAAACGAGGAGGAAACTATCATGGCTAATTTTTGTGAAAACTGTGGCTCGCCCTTAAAAAGCGACAATAAATTCTGTCCGAACTGCGGAGCTCCGGTAACACAAACGGAACCGGAAGTACCGGTAACCCCTACCGCGCCAGGCAGATCCCCCGCAGATGCTGCGATAAACGTACGTCCGGCAAATACAACAACAGTTGACGCTGCCACACCTTTCGATACCCCTGAAACCTCTCCCGCAGTAACCGGCGCTGCCGGCGCAGCTGCCGTTGCAACGGTTGGGGCTCTTCATCCGGATTCCGCGCCCGAAAATCCTCAGGATGCTTTCGTCCCACTCCGCGAAGCGAACCCTGGCCCGCAGCCTGTCCATGAAGAAGCGTTCAATGAAAACAGGCGCACGCCTTCTACTCTGCGGGAAGAAGCTGAACAGGCCTTTCCGCATTCTGATTACAGCCGCAAGGAAGGACTTTCCCAGAGTGGAACAGCTCCCAAATACGAACCGGACAAAGATCTGCAGTCCATGTTCCTTCGTCACGACAACCGCCTGAACCGCAAGCGTTATCTCTTCCGCGGCCTCGCCCTCGGAGCAGCGATTTCAGTCATTACAAAATTAATCACCATGATTGCCGTTTCAATGAACAGCAGCGCAATTGCCATGCTGGGAACTATTATTTCGTTTGTTGCCGTAATTCCCAGTTTTATGCTCATGATACGCCGTCTGCATGACCTGAACCGCCCAGCTTGGTGGTGCATCGGTGTGTTCGTACCGTTAGTAAACCTTGTTTTGGGAATCTACCTTTTGTTCTTTAAAGGCACAGAAGGACCCAACGATTACGGTCCGGACCCGCTGGAAGTACCGGGGAGCGGTTTGCTATAGTTATTACATAATAAATGTAATGAATTTTTGCATTGCTGATATCACTGGATCAATCGCGGAGAACGATTCATATGGAACACCGGTTCAAAAATTTCTACGTCCTGCAAAATGAAAACTTAATACATGCAAACCAATATGGACGATTTGACAAAACTATGGCTGCAGATGCGCTTCGTTTTCACAAAAGCCTGCCCGTCTATGCGCCTACCCGACTGATTTCGCTGAGAAACAGGGCTGCGACGTATCATATCAAGGGCCTTTATGTAAAAGACGAATCGACCCGTTTTAGTCTCAACGCTTTTAAAGGACTGGGCGGCAGCTATGCCATGTTCCGCATTCTCTGTGAAAAACTGGGATTGGATTACAAAAACATTGATTACCGTTACTTTCAGAAAGAAGAAGTCCGGAAGCGATGCGCCAAAATCCATTTTGTCACAGCCACGGATGGCAATCACGGCAAGGGTGTTTCCTGGGCCGCAAAGCTTTTTGGCTGCAACGCCACTGTATTTATGCCAAAAGGTTCTGTGGAAGCGCGACGTATTGCCATCGAAGAAGCAGGCAATGCCACTGCGGAAATTACAGAATTTAATTATGATCAGGCTGTGGAACATTCCTGGAACCTGGCGCTTAAGAATGGCTGGATACTGATTCAGGATACCGCCTGGGACGGATACGAACAATATCCGGAATGGATTATCGACGGTTATCTGACATTGGCGGCAGAAACCGTAGAACAGTTGGGACATATTATTCCAACCCACGTTTTTCTGCAGGCAGGCGTCGGAGCCATGGCCGGCGGCGTTATGGAGTTTCTTCAATCCTGCTACCGCGAAAAACCTCCTAATATTACTATTGTTGAACCTGTGGAAGCCGCCTGCATCTATCAATCTGTGAAAGCCGGAGATGGGCAGGCTCACACTGTAGAAGGAAACCCTTCAACCATTATGGCGGGACTGAACTGTGGCACACCCTGCCGGGTGACATGGCCTGCTATCCGGGACAAGTCGACTTTCTTCTGTGCCTGTGAGGATATCATCACGGAAGAAGGCATGCGTGCCTACGCAAACCCGGTTGGCAGTGACAAAGCGATTGTCGCCGGGGAATCGGGAGCCGTTACCTATGGACTGGTCAACCGAATACTGCAGGATGAAATGCTTCGGATTTTATTCCGTCTCCGGGACGATTCCGTGATCCTGCTGATCAATACGGAAGGCGATACCGACCCGGAAGGTTATCGAAACATAGTGTTTGGTAATGTTGTTTTGAAATAACTATTTTGGATACTAAAAAACCTGATGCGAAAACATCAGGTTTTTTATTTGGAAACAGTTTATTCATTTGATGGGAAAAAGGCTGAAGCAAAACGTAGTGAGCGTTTGCGTTATTTCACGAAATGTATTTACTTCACCAGCTCATATCCTGCGTCACTAATCGCCTTTTCAAATTCAGCCACCGGAATATCGCGGTCAGCCTTTACCGTAGCAGTTTTAGCTTCCAGACTAACGTCTACCGAAGTTACACCTTCCAGCTTTGCCAGCGCATTAGTCACGTGTTTCTGGCAATGTGCACACATCATGCCTTCCACTTTTAATACTTTTTCCATAATTGAACCTCCTGTAATACTTATATTTTTATTATCTTTACCGGCATTCACCGGTACCATACCCAGACTTTGCAACTGCACAATTCCGGTTTCTGTTGTTTCTTTGCTCTTCACCGCCACAGTCGGCTTAAATCCTTTCAGCCGCAACGCGTTAGTCACCACCGAAACGGAACTCAGGCTCATGGCCGCAGCCCCGAACATGGGATTGAGATGGATGCCCCAGTGCACCAGCGCACCTGCCGCCACCGGAATACAGACCACATTGTAGAAGAAGGCCCAGAATAGACCTTCTTTTATTTTTTTGATAACATCTTTACTGAGACGTACCGCATCCACCGCATCCAGCAAGTCGCTTTTCATCAGTACGATATCCGCGCTTTCAATGGCCACATCCGTACCGGCACCGATGGCGATACCTACATCCGCCCGCGCCAGCGCCGGCGCGTCGTTGATGCCGTCGCCGATCATTGCAACCCTATGGCCTTCGCCCTGCAGGTCGGCAATAACCTTTTCTTTTCCTTCCGGCAGCACACCGGCAATGACCCGGGGAATGTCCATCCGTTTCCGAATGGCTTCCGCCGTCCGCTGATTGTCACCGGTCAGCATCACCACATTGATGCCCAGTTTTTTAAATTCCGCGATAGCCTGACGGCTGGTTGCCTTTTCCCTGTCCGCCACGGCAATGATGCCCAGCAGTTCTTTATCTTTTGCAAACAGCAACGGGGTCTTGCCTTCATCCGCCAGTTTATCCAGCTGGCCGGATACCGCAGCAATGTCAATGCCGGCTTCTTCCATCAACGTCACATTGCCTGCGTAAAATGTGCTTCCGTTTTGTTCCGCCTGGACGCCTTTTCCGAAAAGCGTTACAAAATTATCCATCTTCGGAATTGCAACCTGCTTTTCCGCTGTATATTCCATCACTGCGCCTGCCAGGGGATGACTACTGCCATGCTCCAGTCCTGCCGCTGCGGTAAGAAGCGCCGCAAAGTCCGGATTCTTTTCATCGGCGGCGCCGCGAAGCAAAATCACATCGGTGACCCGGGGCCTGCCTTCCGTAATGGTACCCGTCTTATCCAGCACTACCGTATCCAGATTATGTGCTGTTTCCAGCGCTTCCCCGGATTTAATCAGGATACCGTTCTCCGCGCCTTTGCCGGTTCCCACCATAATAGCCACCGGCGTGGCCAGACCCAGAGCGCAGGGGCAACTGATGACCAGCACGCTGATGGCACAGCTGAAGGCAAATTCAAAACTTTCGCCCCACAGCAGCCAGAAGATGCAGGTTGCCAGTGCAATGAGCATGACAACCGGTACAAATACACCGGCTATTTTATCCGCCATGCGTGCAATGGGGGCCTTGCTGCTGCTGGCTTCGTCCACCAGTCGGATAATCTGGCTGATTGTGCTGTCGTCCCCTACCCGTTGGGCTGTAAAATGAATAAACCCGGTTTTATTGATGGTGGCGCTGATGACTGTATCTCCCGGCTGTTTTTCCACCGGGATGCTCTCCCCGGTAATGGCCGCTTCGTCTACGCTGGTAGTACCGCTGATGATCACCCCGTCTGCCGGAATGCTTTCGCCGGGGCGCACCACGATTTCATCGCCTTCCACCAGTTCTTCCGCCGGAATGAAAACTTCCGCGCCGTCACGGATGACCGCAGCCTGTTTCGGCGCCAGGTCCATCAGTTTTTCAATGGCGCTGGAGGTGCGGCCTTTGGAACGTGCTTCCAGCCACTTGCCGAACGTAATCAGGGTAACGATCATACCGGCCGATTCAAAATACAGATTCATGCGGTACAAATCCACCAGCGCCGCATTGCCGTGGCCCAGGCCCCAGCCGATACGGTAGATGGCAAAGATTCCGTAAAGCAGCGCTGCGCCGGAACCCACCGCCACCAGTGTGTCCATATTGGGGCCGCCCATGGCCAGGCTCTTGAATCCGCTGATAAAAAACTTTTTATTGATAATCAGAATAGGCAGTACCAGGATAAATTCCGTAAAAGCCAGCCAGATTGCATTATTGGTTCCGTAAAAATAATTCTGCAAAATATCCGGAACCGCAAATCCGAAAAATTTTGCAAACATAGGCGTCATGGAAAGAATCAGCACCGGAATTAAAAATACCAGCGACCACATAAGCCGGTGATGCATTTCCGCAATAGCTTCCCTCGCTGCTTTCACCGCCGGGTTTTCTTCCGGTTTTTTTGCTTTTGCAGAAGAAGTATCGACTGCTTTGCCTGCTGCTGCGCCGACGATTGAATCATTCTTCGTTTTACTGCTGTGGCCCGTTTCCACCCGTTCGGCGCCGTAGCCTGCATCCACTACAGCCTGAACAATATTCGCTTCGTTTAATTTCGTTTCGTCATATTCCACCTGCATGGAATTGGTCAGCAGGTTCACACTGGCTTTTCCAATTCCCTCCAGCTTACTCACCGCTTTTTCCACACGGCTGGAGCAGGCGCTGCAGGTCATACCCGTAACGATATATTTTTCTTTTTTCATAACTGCCTTTCTGCTTGCAACGGTTCGGCTGCAATCGCATTTTTTGTTACATTACTCTGTTTCCCTTTATGCAGACAAACACCTGCCTGCAGATTCATCTTACTTCATCAGCTTCTGCACCGCTGCCACCAGCTCATCTACTACTTCATCCTTACCGTTACGGATATCATCCACCACGCAGCCGCGGATATGCTGGGCCAGCAATTCTTTGTTGAAAGCGTTCAGTGCGCTCTGGATCGCGCTGACCTGAATGAGGATATCGATACAGTAACGATCCTCTTCCACCATCTTTTCGATGCCACGGACCTGACCTTCAATCAGCTTCAGGCGGCGGATCATGCTTTTGTATTCTTTGCTGTTTACATCCCGGTGCTTGTGTTTCACACAATCACAGCAGGAAGACCCGGACATGGTCTCCCCTTCATCGGACATTAAAGTTACAGCGCAACAAGATTTTTTTTCTTTTGCCATTATTTCTTCTTTTGCCATATTCAAACCTTCTTCTTTCACACAAAAGAGGGAAGAACTGCAGACCTTCTCCCTGCCTGCAGTTCCATCATTCCGGCAGCAGCCGGTGAGAGTCCGGCCACTGCTTATCAGAATCCTTCTCCTATACCCCCACAGGGTATTTACCCAGGCAAAAATAATATACCCCATAGGGGTATATTTGTCAAGAGAAACCTATTATATTTTTATAAAATACTAATCGTTGCAACACGACCGGCAGGCAAATACTTTTACTGCCGCATTAAGAAATTGTAAAGAGCGCCCAGCATACCGGCATCATTTTGCAACGCGGCAAACCGCAGCGTCAGTTTTTCATACACCAACGGGAACAGCTTTTCCCGCAACGCTGTATCCAGCAACGGATACAGATATGCTTCCTGTGCGGCAATGCCGCCCCCTACGATGATCCGTTCCGGATTTAGGATATAACAAATGTTGGCGATGCCGGTCGCAAGGTCATCCATCTGTCTGGCAATGGCAGCCGCAGCTTCTTCGTCTCCGCCCTGTGCCAGGGCAAAAATTTTTCTGCCATCCAACGCAGTTTCCGAAATTCCTTTTGCCGCTGCTACGTTACGGATCAACGCCCGGGTGGACGCCATCTCTTCCCATGTGCTATCCGGCGTAATATGCTGCAACCCCGCTTCCCCGCCGAAGCAGGCCGCACCGTGGATCACCCGGCCGTCCAGCAGGGCACAGCCGCCGATTCCGGTTCCGACAGTAATACAGAACAGCGATTTCGCACCCCGTCCTGCGCCCAGCCAGTATTCCCCCAGCGCCGCGGCGTTTACATCGTTTTCTACCGTACAGGGCAGACCGCAGCGTTTTTCCAGTCGTTCTCCCAGCGCCGTGCCCGGATAACCCGGAAAATACTTCGGTGCGTATAAGATCAAACCTTTTTCCGGATCGACCACGCCTGCAGTGGAAACCGCAATTCCACGTAAACTGTATTCCTGCCGGTATTGTTTCGTGACGGAAGCCAGGCTTTCCACCAGGCCGTCCACGCCTTTTTGGGTAATTACATTGGGAATTTCGCCTTTATGCAGCAATGCGCCATTTTCTCCGGCTACGCCAAATTTCACGGAAGTTCCACCAATATCAAAACACATGTAATGTTTCATGCTTATCCTCAGTCCATTTTCTTAAAAGCTTCCGTCAGTGGCGGGATTACCTGCTTTTTCCGGCTCAGCACACCCGCCAGATGATAGTACCCCGCAGCGTCCCGGTCTCCAAAAGCCAGATCCAGCACACTGTCCCGGCAGCCCGCCTCCAGAAGGTCCGTAGCTTCGCCCAGCACGTCCGTCACCATCAGCAGCGACATATCATAGTTTTCACGTTTTCTGAATTCATCCAGAGCCTTTTGCAATTCCGGCAGTTTTTCCATGGCCAGCTGCCGGTCCATAATATTGATCTGGCTCACCGTGACCCGCACATCCCCGAAATCAAATTCCTTGAAGTCGTTGCGGATAATATCTGCCGGGGCCATGGTGTTCAGCACACTCCCTGCCCGCAGCAGCTGCATAGCAAAAACTTCCGGATCTTCAATGCCCGCCTGTACTGCCAGCCGTTTGGCTGCTGCCCGGTCCGCCTCCGTCGTAGTAGGGGAACGGAAATACAGCGTATCCGAAACCATAGCGGCAAACAGGATGCCCGCAATGTAAGGCGGCATGCCTATGTCATGGTTCCACATCATGTTTGCGATGATCGTGGCCGTAGAACCCACCGGTTCCTGCCGGATGTAAATCGGCGCGCCGGTAGTAAGTCCCCCCAGCCGGTGGTGGTCAATGATCTCCAGGATCTGCGTTTCTTCAATGCCTTCCACCGCCTGGCTCCGCTCGTTGTGATCCACCAGGATGACCTGCTGCCGTTCCGGCTCCAGCATCATGCCCCGGTCGATGATCCCGGTATATTTTCCCTTTCGCAGCACAGGATAGGTTACATATTTGGCCGAAAGGATTTTTTCCTTTACATCTGCCAACAGGTCCGTTTCATTAAAACAGACCACCGGAGACGTCATGATCAGCTTCGCGGGAATGCTCTGGTTGATTAACCGCGCCGTGCGGTAACTGTCAAAGGGCGTAACGATAATCACATCATCCTTTGCTTCCGCCAGCCGGATAATTTCCTCCGAAACAGGGGTATTCCTGGTCAGCACCAGACAGATGCCGCCGATTCCCAACAGTTCCTTCTGCACATCTTCCCGGTCCCCCAGGATGATCATATCCCCTGGCGCCACATCCGCCAGAATAGTCGCCGTTTGAGACGCGCCCAGCTTGATCTTGCCGGAAAAGGTTTTCCCGGTATCCCCGCAAAGCAGCCTGCCTTCCAACGTGCTGACAATATTGGCATAGCTGACGGAACCATCCTCCAGTTCCCTGATGGATTCCTCTTCGTAATAACGTTTGGCCAAATCGCCTACCGTGATGATGCCGGCCACATTTCCCTCTGTGTCCAGCACCGGCACGGACTTCAGCCGGGGGTTTTCCACAAACAGCTTGCCTGCTTCCCGCAGCGTAGCCTGCATGCCCACGGCCGGCGCCTGCAGAAGCCTGATATCTTCCAGGGAAGGATAGAAATAATTAACAAGCCGGGGCGCCGGAATCTTAAAATAATCCAGCACAAACTCCGTTTCCGGATTAAGCTTGCCCGCCCGGGCCGGTTCCGCATTCCAGCCCTGCTGCTTTTTCAGATAGGCATAGGCAATAGCCGAGCAGACCGAGTCGGTATCCGGATGCTGGTGACCAATGATAAGAACAGGTTTATCCATGATTGCCTCCCTGACACTGCTAACACTTAATTTAATATATTATTATACCATAAAAAAATGTCTGCACCTTACGATGCAGGCATTTCAGTGTATAAAATTATCGAATGCAGCCCTTTCTTCCACCGGGCATATTTTAGCCGTTCGGTTAAATTTCAATATTTACTGTTGTTTTCCTTTGACCTTCTGCCGGACAATTCATGCAGCAATTCTGCCGGGGTAATACCGTGGTACGCCAGCAATACCATGCAGTGATACCACAGGTCGCTCATTTCGTAAATTACTTCCTGGCGGCTGTTGTTCTTGGAAGCGATGATAGTCTCCGCCGACTCTTCGCCCACCTTCTTTAAAATCTTGTCCTGCCCTTTCATGAACAGGTACTTGGTATAACTCTTTTCGCCGCCGTGTTCCCGTTTGTACAGGATGACCCGGTACAGTTCGGCCAGCACACCGTAAATGCTTTCATTGTCCGGTTCCGGAACAGGAAGGTTCCTGCCCTCTCCTTCATTCCACAGGGGATTGAAGAAGCAGGAGCGATGTCCCGTATGACAGGCCGCGCCGGTCTGGTCTACCTTCACCAACAGCGCATCTCCGTCGCAGTCACAGGTAATGGATTCCACTTTTTGCATATGGCCGCTGGTAGCACCCTTGTTCCACAATTCCTGACGGCTGCGGCTCCAGAACCAGGTATAGCCGGTTTCCACCGTTTTTGCCAGACTCTCGCCGTTCATATAAGCTAACATCAGCACTTCATCACTGTACACATCCTGCACGATGGCAGGGATCAATCCCTTTTCATCAAATTTCAGATTGGAAAAATCAATTTTCATTACAGTCTCACCTCTACTCCTTTATCCCGCAGGTACTGTTTCACCTGCCGGATCGTAAACGTTTTGTAATGGAATACGGAAGCCGCCAACACCGCGTCTGCCTTTCCCAGCGCAAGCACATCATAAAAATGTTCCAGCGTACCGGCGCCGCCACTGGCAATGACAGGCACGTTCACCGCTTCCGCCACCGCTCTTGTCAGGGAAATATCGTAACCGTTTTTGGTACCGTCCGCGTCCATGCTGGTCAGCAGGATTTCACCGGCCCCCAGGTTCACCGCTTTTTTCACCCATTCCAGACAGTCGATTCCCGTAGGCGTTCTGCCGCCGTTCACATAAATTTCCCAACGGTCCGTACCGCAGCGTTTCGCGTCGACTGCCAGCACGATGCACTGGCTGCCGAACAGTTCCGCGCCCCGGGCGATTAAGTCCGGATTTTTTACTGCCGCCGTGTTCAGCGAAGTTTTGTCCGCTCCCGCGTTCAGGCAGTTGCGGATGTCTTCCACGGTACTGATGCCGCCGCCCACCGTCAGGGGCATAAATGCCTTGCCCGCCGTCCGGTTGATGACGTCCAGCATGGACTTGCGTTTTTCCACGCTGGCAGTGATATCCAGAAACACCAGCTCATCCGCGCCTTCCCTGTCATAGACGGAAGCCAGTTCAACCGGGTCACCTGCGTCCCGCAAACCTACAAAATTCGTGCCTTTTACGACACGCCCTTCTTTTACGTCCAGGCAGGGAATGATTCGTTTGGTCAGCATGTTGTTCCCCTTTACTATTATAACAAACTATATGGAGCGAAACCACGCATGACAGCGCGATTTCGCAGTTATTTCAAAAATTAGCGGCAGTCTCCGGCTGCTGCTTACTCTCTCGGGGCGCACTGTAAAATATGCGAAAAAAATCTGAAATACGTCCGTGTTTCAGCAAATAGTTTCACGCTTTACCTTTTGCCACAGCCAGCGCTTCTTTTAAATCCACTTTACCGGCATACAGCGCTTTCCCGATGATCACGCCTTCAATCCCGTCCTTCTCCCGGGCCATAACTTTTTTTACATCTTCAATGGAAGCCACGCCTCCGCTGGCAATGACTTTCACTCCGCTGGCCTTCGCCAGCTCCGCAGTAGCTTCTACATTCACACCCTGCAGTTTGCCGTCCCGGCTAATATCTGTAAAAATAATATGCTTAATACCGATTTCCGCCATACGCTTTCCCAGTTCCAGATAATTCATGCCGCCGGAAACACCCCAGCCTTCCACGGCCACCTCACCGTTTTTGGCATCAATCCCAGCTACCGCCTGACCGGGGAAATACTTGCAAATCTCCCGCGTTTCTGCCGGATTCCGGGCAGCCAGGCTGCCTAAAATAACTCGGGTCACCCCCAGGTCCAGCATGCGCGATACGGCATGCAAATCGCGGATACCGCCGCCCACTTCCACTTTCATGTTACCGGCTTTCGCCAGAATACGCCGGATCACTTCCAGGTTTCTGCTCTCTCCGGCCAGGGCACCGTCCAAGTCCACAACGTGAAGGAATTCTGCTCCCGCATCCCTAAACTGTTCTGCGACTGACGCAGGATCTTCCGCATACACCGTTTCCTGTTTAAAATCGCCTTCTACCAGGCGCACTGCTTTCCCATTCCGCAAATCAATAGCGGGAAAAATAATCATGTTTTCTCTTCTTTCTGAACTCTATTATAATTCCACAAAACGCTTCAACATTTCCAGTCCTACTTCGCTGGATTTTTCCGGATGGAACTGTACGCCGGAAATGTTTCCACTTCCAACGCTGGCTACGATTTCCGTTCCGTAATCGCAAACGGACGTGATCAGCGACCGGTCTTCCGGCTGGCAGCAAAAACTGTGTACAAAATAAACAAACTTTCCTTCACTCCCCTCCAGCACAGGGGATGCTGTCTTTAGTTTCAGCTGGTTCCAGCCCATATGGGGAACTTTCAAAGACGTAGGAATCAATACAACCTTGCCCGGAAACACGCCCAACCCTTTTACTCCCGGTGCTTCATCGCTTTCTTCAAAGAGCACCTGCATGCCCAGGCAAATGCCCAGGAATGGTTTGTCTGCTTGAATGTATTCCTTAATAACGGGTATCACGCCGGCTTTTTCCAGATTCGCCATGCAGTCGCCAAACGCGCCTACACCCGGCAGGATCAGTTTTTCCGCTGTGGCGATGCTCTCCCTGTCGCTGGTGATGACCGGGTTGCCTCCCACCAGCGCCACTGCTTTATTGACGCTGTGCAGATTGCCCAGACCATAATCGACAATTACTACATTTTGATTGCCCATTGCCTAAACTCCAAACTATACATTCTTTTCCATCGATGCCGCTACGCGGCAGTTTCCGAAAGTGTCGGAAAAATTACAGCACACCTTTGCTACTCATCACACCTTTCACCCGCGGATCCATGGCAGCCGCTTCGGCTACGGCACGGGCAAATGCTTTGAAAATCGCTTCAATAATATGATGCACATTGCTGCCGTACAGAACACGGATATGCAACGTCAGTCCGCAGTGCATAGCTACGGCACGGAAAAATTCTTCTGTCATTTCCGTATCGAAATTTCCTAATACAATTTTCGGGATCTCCGCACCAAAGACCAGAAAGGGACGGCCGGAAAAATCAAGGCACACCTGGGCCAGCGTTTCGTCCATGGGGATAAAGCAGTTCCCGTAACGGTGGATACCGGCTTTGTCCCCCAACGCTTCTCGCAACGCTTCACCCAGCACAATCCCGATATCTTCCACTGTGTGATGGCTGTCCACTTCCAGATCGCCTTTTGCCTTTACAGTCAAATCCATAAAACTGTGTTTGGCCAGCAAGGTCAGCATATGATCCAGAAAACCAAGCCCCGTTGCTATTTCACATTTTCCTTCACCATCCAGGTTCAGCTTTACGCTAACCAGCGTTTCTGCCGTTTTTCTTTCTATCTCAGCACAGCGTGCCTTTTTCGTTTCAGTTGATTTCCTCATTTCCCAAACACTCCCTGCAAAGATTCTTGATCTTGCTCATCACGACGGCGTTTTCTTCCGGCACTCCAATCGTCTGGCGGATACAGCCCTGCAGGACCGGATGCTCCGTAAAATCCCGCAGCAGGATTTTTTCCGCCAGCATGGTCTTAAAAATCATTTTGCCGGCTTTCGTTGCCGCGCTGTAATTACTGTAACTGAATTTTTTATCATAAGCATCTGCCAGCATGACCTGCAGTCTCCCTTCCGGACTGTAGCAGATAAAATTAGTCTCCGTAGGCCAGACTTTCATGCCCAGTTCTTTCAGTTCCGCAATCATCAACGCCCGCTGGGAACGAATCTCTTCAATCTGTTCCCGGAAATCTTCTCTATGACGGTAGCAGACCTCCGCCGCCATCAGGGAATAGGCATTCACGTGATAGGGCAGCAGTGTTTTTCCCAGAATGCGGCTCAGGGAAATGCTTCCTACAGAATATCCCACCCGCATGCCGGCCAGGCTATACGCTTTGGAAAATGTCCGATAGACCAAAAAATTATTATATTTATTCAACAGCGCCAGGGCAGAACCCGCCACCAGCTTCAGCTGGCTCAGAGGGCGTAAGTCCCGGGGGTCCACTCCTTCCCCTCTGGCAAATTCCATATACGCTTCGTCGACAATAACAGGGCATTCCACATTGGCAATGATTTTTTCGATTACAGGCAGCGGATTATAATTACCGGTAGGATTGTTGGGATTATTCAAAATCAGCAGATTGGGCCGGTTTTCCTTACAGAAATCAATCACTGCTTCCGCGTCAAGAAAACCTTCCACGTTTAACGGATACCGCAACACCTCGCTGTCCGACATCTGGGCGTATACGCCGTACATGGAAAAGGAAGGATAGGGAACCGCAATTTTCTTCCCGACGCCCCCAAAAGCGTAGCAGGCCATCTGCAGGAGTTCGCTGGATCCGTTGCCTACCCGCACCTTATCAATGTCAACGCCTAATGTTTCCGCAATCAGATTGCACAGCGTTTCACATTTTATCGGAGGATAGCGGTTGAACAAAAAACGTTTCGTCTTTTCTTCGATTTCAGTCTGTATAGAAGACGGAACCGGATAATTCGATTCGTTGGCATTTACAACAATATTCGCTTCTATGGTTTCTACTTCATATTCTTCCAGCCCTTCCAGACTGGAACGCACGGAAATTTCAGACACGTTGTTCACCTCATGTGTAAATTAAAACCGGAATCTATTCCATCTTTACAATAATCATTTCTGTCGATCCATCTTCCAGAGAATTGTATTCATCATAGTGGATATGTTGTCCCGGCGCGGCTTCTGCCAGCGCGGTGAGCTGCTTTGCCAGAGAAAGCATCCCCTCTTTATTTGCAGCTATAACCACTGCTCCATGGTCAACTTTCGTACGGATTTCGAAACCCTCTACCCATTCCATTTTAAGCCATTTAGATTCCATATTCCCACCTGTAACGTTCTCCCGAGGAGCTATTGATTATCCTTGCCGTTTCCGGATTGCGTTGGCATGGGCCCGCAGCCCTTCCGCTTCCGCCATGGCGATAATGTCGTCTGCAGCTTCCAGCAGCGCCTTATTTGTATAGGCAATGATGCTGGTTTTTTTCATGAATGTTTCCACATTCAGCACACTATAGAATTTAGCCGTACCACCGGTAGGTAATACATGGTTAGGGCCGGCAAAATAATCACCCAGAGGTTCCGGGGAATCCGTCCCCAGGAACATGGCGCCGCAGTTGTGCAATAGCGGCATAAGCTGGAATGGCGCCTTCGTCATAACTTCCAGATGTTCCGGTGCACTGAGATTAGCCATAGCGACCACGGTATCCATATCTTTGGCCAGAATAATCTTGCCCATCGTCCTGAGGGACGCCGTTGCAATTTCTTCCCGGGGCAGTTCCTTCAACTGCACTTCTATCTCCGCCGCCACAGCTTTGGCAATACGATCACTGTCGGTAATCAGGATTGCACTGGCCAGCGGGTCGTGTTCCGCCTGGCTCAACAGGTCTGCCGCCAGATACACCGGATTCGCGGAGTCATCCGCCACGATCAGAATTTCACTGGGGCCTGCCAGCATATCGATATCCACATGTCCGTATACCGCTTTTTTAGCCAATGTCACAAAAATATTTCCAGGACCGGTAATTTTATTCACTTTCGGAACCGTTTCTGTTCCGAAAGCCAATGCCGCGATTGCCTGGGCGCCGCCCATTTTATAAATTTCAGTGATACCGATTTTTTCCGCCGTTACCAGCACATAGGGATTAAGCTTCCCGTCTTTGCCGGGAGGAGCCGCCATCACGATGCGGGGCACACCGGCCACTTTTGCCGGAACCGCATTCATGATCACGCTGGAAGGATAGGCCGCCGTGCCGCCGGGCACATAAATGCCTACACTGTCCAGCGGCGAAACTTTCTGACCTACAATGCTGCCGTAAGCCCGGTTGCTGAACCAGGACCTGGGCAACTGTTCCTCATGGAATTTTTTAACATTCATAATAGCGCGGGTAATAGAATCAATCACCTTCGGATCTACCAGCGTACGGGCCTCGTCAAATTCTTTTTCTGTTACCCGCAGGGTTTCTGCCGTCAGGCCGGCCCGGTCAATGGTATTGGTAAAATGCAGGAGCCATTTATCTCCGCCAGACCGCACACCCGCTACAATACGGTCTACTATCTGCGCCGCCGTCAGGTGCTCGCCCCACATCCGGTCAC
Source organism: Succiniclasticum sp. (assembly GCF_056977735.1). NCBI lineage: Bacteria > Bacillati > Bacillota > Negativicutes > Acidaminococcales > Acidaminococcaceae > Succiniclasticum > Succiniclasticum sp. The sequence continues at coordinate 22,216 of NZ_DBMCWA010000013.1, read as the reverse complement.
AGGCCGCCTGCACCCCGGGGGAAAGTTCCGTTTCATCAAATGCTTTTTTCTTTAACAGCGCCGCGATTTCCGCAGCATTCATCTTCCTTGCATCAATTATATTCATTTGAAAATTCATCTCCTGTATGAATCAGTTCTAATTTTTAAATGAAAATTCTACGCTTCGCGCTCCATCCACAACAGCGAAACTACCAGCTTCTCTCTTTCCATTTTCAAAATAGAATCTGCCTGATTTTTCCTAACTACACGCCAGCTTTTTCCGCCGCCAGTACCGCACGAAGGTCTACCACCAGTTTATGAAGCCTTTCAAATTTCAGCTTGAAGCTGACCGGATTGGCAATCAGCCGCGCCGTAGACGTAAAAATACTGTCCACTTCCACCAGCTTGTTTTCCTTAATCGTTGTACCTGTTTCCACAATATCTACGATAAGTTCCGAAAGACCAATAAGGGGACCCAGTTCAATGGAACCGTTCAGTTTTACGATTTCCATTTGGATACCCAGTTTGTCAAAATATTCCCTGGCACAATTAGGGTACTTTGTCGCAACACGTAAATGGGCGTAATCTTTCAGTTCCGGGCGCTTTTTCACTTCTGGCACCGCCATCATCAGACGGCATTTGCCAAAGCCCAGATCCAGCAATTCGTATACGTCCTTCTGTTCTTCCAGCAGCACATCCTTGCCGATGATGCCGATATCCGCAGCGCCATATTCCACATACGTTGGCAGATCCACAGTTTTCGTAATGATAAAACGCACTTTTGTCTTTTCGTCACTGATTACCAGCTTACGGGAATCTTCGCAAACACCTTCCGCACTGTAACCCACTTTGGCCAGCAGGTCCAGACTGCGTTTAAAAAGTTTTCCCTTTGGCAGCGCTATGGTTATATATTCTTCCATGGTTTATTCTCCATTCCGTTACTGCTTCGCTGTTCTTTATGGATTTGCAGCGATAATTCAACCGATATACTGCCATGTAGCACAATGATTATCCTGTACTGCCTGCCTTGCTTCTGTTTCGGTCATCGCACGGTCAGCCAATTTCACCCGCTTTCCTTCTTTACGAAGAGAACAGACGGCACGGATGCCTTCCGCAGTTTTTCCCGGTGCGTATGCTACAAAGACCGTTTCCGGTTCTTTTGCGAACTTTTTTCCCTGCCGCTCCAACGTCAGTGCGATGCGGTCGATTCCCAATGCAAAGCCGGTAGCGGGGCAGGATTTTCCGAACCGCTGCATCATATTATCATACCGGCCGCCACCAATCAGGGAATACCCCATACCGGCCGCATAGCCTTCAAACAGCATGCCTGTATAATAATCAAGACTGCGGGTCAGGCCAAGGTCAAAACTCAGGTACCGATCTACGCCGTAGGCTTTTGCCAGTTCATAAATTTCCCGCAGGTTTTCCAGCGCATCCCAGCAACGGCGGCTCAAAACCCGCTTCTGCATATCTTCCAATAAGCCAATACCGCCATGCAGAAACAGTAACTCCTTAAAAATATTGGCTAACTGCTCCGGAATTTTTGCAGCTTCCACCGCTTCTTCCAGTCCGGCTACATTCCGTTTGATCAGGCAGTGTTTAATCTCTTTTGCCTGTTCTTCCGTCAGCGCTGCCGCCTCAATCAGTCCGTTAATAAATTCCATATGGCCAAGCGTAATATTAAAGTCCTTCAATCCGGCTTCCATAAGTGTCGAGACTGCAAGTGCAATTACTTCTGCATCTGCAGATGCCCCCGCAGCGCCCATCATTTCGATACCACACTGGGTAAATTCACACTGACGACCTGCCTGGGCTTCTTCATAACGGAACAACTGTGCGCGGTAGGATAACCTCTTCACACCATTATCTTTGCGCATCCGCGTAGCGACCATGCGGGCAATAGGCGTCGTCATATCCGTGCGGAGCATTAAAATATTATCTTTGCGGTCAAAGAACTTAAATGCACCGGCGCCGGGCTGCCCCATACCGGCAAACGTATCCAGATATTCAAAGGTCGGCGTAGCTACTTCATCATAACCCCAAAGGGTAAAAAGACTGCAGATTTTATCTTCCATCTGACGACGGGCCGCCGCTTCCCCCGGAAGCACATCTCTTGTCCCGTAGGGAACCTGCAAGATTGAATCAGCCATTTTCCCGTACCGCTCTCTTTCTTTCGGCTCTTTCTTTTTCAAATTTTGCCCTGAGCGCTACTTTGGGAGACCGTGTTTCATGATGCTTTTTCTTCAGATTTGCAAGGGCTGTTTCATAGCCATCCTTTCCGTAAACCAGGCACCGTTTCACACGGGAAATCGTCGCCGTACTAGCCCCCGTACGTTCAACGATATCTTCGTATTTTACGCCCTCGTCTAACAGCCTGGCCACTTCAAACCGCTGTGCCAGCGATTTAAATTCACTGATTGTGCAGGCATCTTCCAAAAAATTCGCAATTTGTTTCTCATTTTTTAGGGAAGCAATTGCCTCACACAGTTGTTCCGTCAAACGATTCTCAATTTTTTCAGCCATAATTATAATCCTCCTTGCGGCATGGAGTTGTCTAACTTTTCGCAAGCTCCCGCCTAATTCCGTTACTACAATGTTCGGGACACACTTTTCATCTTTTAATAAAAATCATAAACAAAATTCGTTATTTATCAATTTACTACTTTATTGTGTGAAAGTCAATATGTATTACATAATTTTAATTGAAAAACCGGCATCCATAGAATTTGGATACCGGTTCTAAATCCAGACTCTTCTTCATTCGACAGCTATTATCAGGATAATTTGTTTTTATTCAGCTTGCGGCTCAGTGTATTACCTATCGTCTGCACGCCCTGTACCATAATAATCAGTACAACGACTGTTGCAATCATGACATCCATTTGGAAACGCTGGTACCCATAGCGAATTGCCAGATCCCCCAGACCGCCGCCACCCAGGGCCCCTGCCATGGCAGAAGCGCCAATCAGGGCAATCAAAGCCAGCGTAATGCCAAGGACGATGGAATGCAGCGATTCCGGGAGCATCACGTTCCAAATGATCTGGAACGGACTAGCCCCCATGGACTGGGCTGCTTCAATGACGCCCCGGTCCACCTCCAACAAAGACGATTCAATAACACGGGCAATGAAGGGCGCTGCTGTGATGGTAAGCGGCACGATGGCAGCCGTAGTCCCAATGGAAGAACCCACGATCATACGGGTAAAAGGAATAATCGCAACCATCAGAATAATAAAAGGTGTGGAACGTGTCGCGTTAACGATTGCGCCCAATACGTTATGGACAAGGGCATTAGGCATAATGTGGTCTTTCCGGGTAACTGTCAGAATCACGCCCAGAGGCAGGCCAATCAGTGTCGCCAGCACAATAGCAATCAGTACCATGTAACAGGTTTCACCTAACGACTTCAAAAGCAAATCAATCATATTAGCCGACATAACCGATCACCTCCACCTTTACGCCTGCATTCTTCGCATACTGAACGGAGTCCGTAATACTCTTTTCATCTCCCATGATTTCCACCAACAGTGTACCATATGGAATATCCTTCAGATAATCTACCTTGCCGGAAATAATATTGACATCCACGCCGAATTTTTTAATCAGGGCAGAAACCAGCGGCTGATCTGCTCCGGTCTTTTCTTCTTTATCATCCCCGCTGTCAAGGAAGGTCAGATTTACCAGCAGGCGGGATCCCGGAAAATACTCCTGCTTCATGGAAACGGTATCGACTATAGGTGGAATTTTTATATCATTAACAGTCTTCACAAACTCCTTGGTCGTCTCCTGCTGCGGTTCCGTAAACACTTTATACATGGAGCCTTCTTCAATGATAACACCATTTTCGATAACAGCTACCCTGTCACAGATTTCTTTTACCACTTCCATCTGGTGGGTAATCATGACAATAGTCAGATTCAGGCGTTTGTTAATATCACGTAACAGCTGCAGGATCGATTTTGTAGTCTGGGGATCCAGCGCGGAAGTTGCTTCATCCGACAGCAACACTTTGGGATTAGAAGCCAGGGCACGGGCAATTCCTACCCGCTGCTTCTGTCCGCCGGAAAGCTGGCTGGGGTAATAGCCTGCCCGGTCTGTAAGCTGCACCAGATCCAACAGTTCGCCTACCCGTTTATCTATTTTATCTTTCGGCATCCCCTGAATTTCCAATGGGAATGCAATATTATCAAAAACCGTGCGGGAGGCCAGCAGATTAAAATGCTGGAAGATCATTCCGATATTCTGACGGGCCTTCCTAAGCTGGGCCTCATCCATGGCCGTCAGCTCCTGCCCATCCACAAAAACCTGCCCGCCGGTAGGCACCTCCAACATGTTGATACAACGTATCAGCGTGGATTTGCCTGCACCGGAAAGCCCGATAATACCGAAAATTTCTCCCTCTTTCACTTCAATATTTGTTTTCTTCAGGGCCGCAATATCACCGGCCTTACTATAGTACGTTTTTTCTACATCTACTAATCTTATCATCAGTGTTCCTCACTTCGCACCATCCATTCAGGAAAAATTCAGTCATAGTAAATTCTCACTCCTGATAACATGGACTCTACACTATAATCAGTGTCTCCTTAACAAAATTAAAAAGCTCTTCGCCAGACGGGTGAAGAGCTTAACTCCGCAGCGTTTCATCTTCCGGGTCTCCCGCTGGATTTGGCACCGTTCCCTAAGGATGGTTGCCGTAGCTTCACCGGGCCATGTCCCTCAGCTACTCTTGATGAATGAATATTCAATTTAAAAATATGACGTAATAATATTACATGGATTTGTAAGGACTGTCAATAAAAAATTGTTTTTATTGTAGATAAAAACATAAAATGAATTGTAAGGTATCAGAATTTATTAAAAAAGTACGGTTTACTGAGCTATCTTCTCCTTTTGTGCAGCCAATCCGTAAAGCCGTGTCTTAATGAAGCCCTCTGCAAAATCCTGTGAGGAAATATTTTCCGTTTCTCCCGTTGAATGAAAAAATACGATCATCGCCATAGCAAGAAACATCTGCCTTGCAATATCTTCGTGCTTTGCTTCTTCCTTAAAAAAGTTCTGCCGGATGCCTTCCTCATATACTTTGGTGAATGGTTTCATCTCTTCTGCAAGTAACCGGTGATACCGCAGGATTTGTTCCTGCTCTTCCGCCGAAGGCAATGCACCCCAGTGGGTTACCAGACGAATGTTTCCCTTTTCATCTTCCACTCCTGCAAAGCCCCGGTTCGTGCAGGTCATCTCAAAACAAAGCACCTGCCACAAAACCGTATTTTTCCGCAGGAAATCCATCCACACGGCTAATACACCTGTCAGCCGTTCCCTGACATCCTTCCGTGTGTCCTCTGACACAGCACGCATCTTTGCCATCAGTTCATCATGCTTCTGAGACACCAGCGTGTAAAACAGATTATCCTTATTGCCAAAATATTTATACAGGGTACCTTTGCCGGTATCCGCAAGCGTAATGATTTCATCCAGCGTCGCCTGAGCGTAGCCCCTGCGGGAAAAAAACTTCTTCTGTTGCAATCATTAAACGCTTTTTGGTTTCAATTTCTTTTTCTTTCTTGCTCATTTCGTGTTAATCTCCGGAATAATTGTTGTTTGTTATTTTGTTTATTATAATGGTTTTTACTTTAAAGTGCAAAAAATAATTAACCTTACTCTTTAAATAAGGTAAATAATAAGGTATAATGGATTTGCGATAAAAAAATGTAACATATATTACTATATTAGTTATATAAGAGGGGTTAACTTCAGAGGAGGGTGTTCCATGCTTAAACTGGTCAGCAAACGTTGTAAAGGCTGCGGCATATGCGTAAACTTCTGCCCCAAAAAGGTGTTGGAAGTTACTGAGGTAGGTAAATGCGCCATTATTAAAGACAAGGAAAAAGACTGTATTTCCTGCGGACAGTGCGAGATGCGTTGCCCGGATTACGCGATTTTTGTAGAAAAGGAGTGAGATGCTATGTCCAGAGTATTACTGTTGCAAGGTAATCAGGCAGTAGTAGAAGGCGCCATCGCGGCTGGCGTGAAATTTTACGGCGGCTATCCCATCACTCCTTCTACGGAAATTGCCGAACAGTTATCGGCCCGCTTACCGCAGGTAGGCGGCAAATTTATGCAGACGGAAGATGAAATTGCCGGATTAGGCGCTGCCATTGGCGCTTCCATGGGTGGGAAAAAGGCCATGACCGCCACCAGCGGCCCCGGCTTTTCTTTGAAACAGGAAATGTTGGGTCTGGCCTGCACGGCAGAAATTCCTGTAGTACTTGTAGATGTACAGCGGGTAGGCCCGGCCACCGGCCAGCCCACTAGTCCCGCCCAGGGCGAAGTGATGATGACACGTTGGGGCACCCACGGCGACCACTGGGTCATCGTAGTATCCCCATCCAGCGTCCCGGAATGTTTCTGGCTCACCATCCGCGCCGTAAACCTGGCAGAAAAGTACCGCGTTCCGGTTATCATTTTAATGGACGAAGTCATCGGCCATATGCGGGAAAAAATTGAACTGCCGGATGATTACAGCAAGGTAGAGACCTTTGACCGGGTACGTCCTACCTGCAAGCCGGAAGAGTATCTGGCTTACGGAACGACAGAAGAGAATCTGGTTCCCGCCATGGCAGATTACGGCAGCGGTTACCGCTGGCACGTAACCGGCCTGATCCACGACGAGACAGGTTTCCCCAAAGGAACCCCTGCCGGAACGGTCAATGCACTGAACCGTCTGCACGACAAAATTTATAACAATCTGGATGACATTGTTACCTATGAGAACTATAAGATGGAAGATGCGGAATTTGCTGTCCTGTCCTTCGGAGGTGCAGCCCGTACTGCATATGAAGCAGTAGACATGGCCCGTGCCGAAGGGCTGAAGGTCGGTTTCTTCCGTCCCATCACCATCTGGCCTTTCCCGGAAAAAGAAGTAAAAGAACTGGCAGGAAAAGTGAAAGGCATTTTAGTGCATGAGCTGAACTACGGCCAGTATGTGCTGGAAGTGGAACGGGTCGTGGCAGGCAAATGCCCAGTCACTTTGTACGGCAAATATGACAACGAATCCGCCACGCCACAGGAACTTCTGGCGGAAATCAAAAAGGCTATGGGCCGGTAAGGGAAAGGAGATAATACAATGGGAATGGAACAATTAGTTGAAAAATATTTTCGTCCCGGCCGACTGCCCCACATCTGGTGCCCTGGCTGCGGCAATGGCGTTATCACCGGAGCCATTGTTAAAGCGGTGGATAAACAGGGCCTGTCAAAGGACGAAGTAGCTTTGATCTCCGGTATCGGCTGTTCCAGCCGTTCCTCCGGATATCTGGATTTCAACACCGCAAACACATTGCATGGTCGGGCGTTGCCTATCGCCAGCGGATTAAAAATGGCAAACCCGGCCTTAAAGGTTATCGTTGCCAGCGGCGACGGTGACTGCACGGCTATCGGAGGCAACCATTTAATTCATGCGGCGCGCCGTAACATCGACCTGACATTAGTGGTTTACAATAACAGTATTTACGGCATGACCGGTGGCCAGTATTCCCCCATGACCCCCAAAGGATCCAAAGCGACTACGGCTCCATATCTGACTATCGAACCGTCTTTTAATCTGTTAGGTCTGGCAAAAGCTGCCGGCGCCACTTTCTGCGCACGGGCTACGACCTTCCATGTGCCTCTGATGGTAGACGTGATTGCCAAAGGCATCGCACATAAGGGTTTCTCCATCATCGAATGTGTATCAGCCTGTCCCATCAATTTTGGGCGCCAGAACAAGGCAGGTTCCCCGGCCAAAATGATGGAATGGCAGCGTGACCACGGCGTGATGAAAGCAGCCTGGGACAAGATGGACGAAGAAAAGAAAGCCGAAGCCATCGCGGCAGGCAAATTTCCCATCGGCGTACTGTTTGAGACCAACGACGTACAGGAATATACCGAAGCCTATGATGAAGTCATCCGGCGCGCACAGGGAGGGAAATAATCATGAAATATAATTTTCGATTCTCCGGGACCGGCGGCCAGGGCCTGATTACAGCCGGTATCATCTTAGCGGAAGCAGCGATCCTCGACGGCAAGGAAGCCATACAGTCCCAGTCCTACGGACCGGAAGCCCGGGGCGGTTCTTCCAAAGCGGAAGCCATTATCTCCGACAACAAAATTTATTTTGGCCGGGTAACCTGCCCGGACGTGCTGCTGGTTATGAGCCAGGAAGCAGCAAACAAATACACGAAAGACTGCAGCAAAGACAGTATCGTTATCACAGATTCCCTTTTTGTAAAGGAAGTGCCGGGAACGTTTAAGGAAAGGATTGACCTTCCCATCACCCACACAGCGGTAAGCGCCTGCGGAAAATCCCTGTTTGCCAACATCGTAGCTTTGGGTGCCGTGGTAGCACTGACCCACTGCGTTTCGGATGAAGCATTGGAAAAAGCGGTACTGAACCGTGTACCAAAAGGAACGGAAGAAGCAAACAAAACAGCCTTGAAGGCAGGTAAAGAACTGATTACCAAACGCTAAAAGAAAAAATAAGAACGGTCATTCTGTTGAAAAGCAGAGTGACCGTTCTTGTTGTATATGCAGAAATTACAACACTGTGATAATCCAATTCTTCGGATTATTACTGAGAGATTCTTATTGTAAGGCGCAGTGCAATTACTGTTTCCGATTGACCAGATTATCCAACGATTGTTCCCGTAAAACTTTCTTCAATACTTTTCCGGTATTGTTCCGGGGCAGCTGGTCGCAGAAAATGAATTCCTTAGGAACTTTGTATGCAGCAATCCGGGAAAGCAAGTATTTGCGAATCATACGCTTATCTTTCGTTCCGCCGTCCTCTGGCACGATATAAGCGCAAATAGCCTGACCCCGCAGCTTGTCGGGAATACCGACGACTGCGGCTTCTTTAATATCCGGATGGGTCATCAGCACTTCTTCCACCTCGCGGGGATAGACGTTTTCGCCGCTGCTGATAATCATATCCTTCAGTCTGTCTACAATAAATATCCACCCTTCTTCGTCGCGATAAGCCAGATCTTCCGTGTGCAGCCAACCGTCCCGCAACGTCCATGCCGTTTCTTTTGGGCGATTCCAGTAACCCAGCATTACATTAGGCCCTTTTACACACAGTTCACCGACTTCACCGACAGGCACTTCGCTGTTATTCGGATCCAGAAGCTTCACTTCCACATGGGGAATCGGCAGACCGATAGATCCTTGTTTTGTTTTATCAATACGGTTAAACGTGGTAACCGGCGTTGCTTCCGAAAGTCCGTACCCTTCCTGCACATACTGCCCGAACTTTTTCGCAAAGGCATCGTACAGCACCCGGGGCAGCGGTGCACCGCCGCTGATAAAGAAACGGAAATGCGCCAGTTCCCCTGCTTCTGCGCCTTTTACAAACAGCTGGAACATGGTAGGCACACCACACATGGTATTTACATTATATTTCCTGATCAGGTTCATCGCATCGCCAAACTGATAGGTTTCCTGGACCACCTGGGTCGCACCGATATACAAATTGGCACAAACCGTGCAAATCCAGCCAAAACAGTGATACATAGGCAATACACACAGTGCGATATCATCTTCCTGCATTCTGGTAATTGCCATGAAATCCTGTGTATTATGCACAATATTCCCCTGGCTCAGCATAGCCCCTTTGGGACGGCCTGTCGTTCCGGATGTATAAATAATTGCAGCTGGGTCCTGTTCTTCCAGAGCGTAATCTGTAAATTCCGCCCCTGCCGGAGGCACCATCTCCTCAAAGGTAAACTGTTTCAGTTCCTGTTCCCAGCCTAAATCCCGCAAAGCCTGTTTCACACCCAACGGAGTTTTCGTCAACATCAACTTCATTTCTGTATCTTTTACGATATAGGCAATTTCCGGAGCAATCAGCTGGAAGTTAAAAGGAACTACTATCCCCCCCGCTCTGACCACAGCAAAGTAGGCTGCCACAAAGTCCGTTGAATTTTTGCTGAAAAGGCCAACCCGGTCGCCTCTTTTTATCCCCTGAGACTGCAGAAACAACGCCCAGTCTTCCACTTTTTTACGGAATTCACCAAACGTTGTATACTGATTTTTAAAAATAAATGCAGTTTTCTCCGCGGGATGCTTTTGAATAATATCGTTTAATAACATATATACCTCTCTCTTTTTTTAATGACCTGACCGAAATCGTCTTGTTGCTTTTTATTTTAATTGATATCCGGATTCTTGTAAACCTCGCAGCCATCCACAAACGTACGGAAAATCGTGAAATCTTCGTTAAATATAGTAATATCTGCCGCCGCACCGGGGCTCAGACTTCCAATTTTTTCAAACAGACCCAGCTCCTGGGCCTGATTCTCTGTAACCATGCGGACAACTTCAGGAACCGTGGCACCGGTGTTGTTTCGGAAGTTCAACATGGCGCGGTTCAGTGTAACCAAGCTGCCTGCTATAGTACCATCTGCCAGCCGCGCTTCCCCGTTTTGCACATAAACGGTCTGCCCTCCCAATTCGGAAACCCCGTCCGGCAAACCACAAGCCCGCATGGAATCCGTAATTAATTCTATACCTTCCGAGCCTTTTATACGATAAATCATTCGCTGTACTGCAGGATGCACATGCAAATTATCGGCTATCAGTTCACAGGTAACCTCCGTATCCAAAGAGGCGCCCATCAGACCGGGAGTCCGGTGATGCAGACCAGACATGGCATTACACAAGTGTGTTACATGGGAAGCGCCTTCCGCAGCCGCCTGAACAGCCAGATCATAATCCGCCGCGCTGTGCCCCAGAGAAACAATAATATTATGCGCTTTGCACTGCGTAATGAAATCTTTAAGTTTTTCATATTCCAACGTTTCCGGGGCCAGCACAACAATTTTGATTACATCGGTAAAATCACTGATGTGTATGAAATCCGCGGTGACGATATTTTCTTCCTTTTGTGCCCCTTTATATGCACTGCTGATAAACGGACCTTCCAAATAGGCGCCTAATACTTTGGCGCCTGACAACAGACTGTGCTCCGCTGCCGAATTCTGCACAGTCTGCACCGGTCCGTGCTGTTCTTCCCGCCGCCGGACAATCACTGTCATTCTATTCCGTACCTCTGCCAGCGATTTATGTATGACAGGCATACTGCATGTCATAGTCGCTGGCAGAAAAGCCGTCACACCGGTCTGAACCAGAAAACGGCTCATCATATCAAGAGCGCTGACATCCCCATCCATCGTATCTGCACCTGCACAGCCGTGGATATGCAGATTGATAAATCCCGGTGAAACATAATTGCCATCCGCATCGGTCACCGTCAGCAACTGACTACGCCATTTTTTTTCATTTTTCCAAGCGCCGTCAAACGTTTCACGTGAAACAATTCCCGTTATATTTTTATCAAACAAGAGGACGCATCCGTCCAAAACTTTATCACTCAGGACAATCCGCCCGTTAATGATTGCATGCATAATACTCTGCTCCTAAAATTCTTATCGTAAGCTGTTTCATTATATGTTTTATTATAACATCTCAATAAGTCATTCTCAATTACTTCAAAGAATCCACCGACAATATAATTCTTTCGTAATCTTAAGGATAACAAAATTTTACAAAAAGCACAGGCATACAGGCAATTAATCTACATCACGGTTGTCAAAAAAAACTGCCGGTGCAGCTGACAGTTCCTGTAACAGAATACCGTCTTTTACCCGGCAGGGTTTCTTCATTACATTTTTATCAGTTTCCCGGTAAAACAGCTTCTTCCTGCTTATTGGTCAGTCCCAGTTTCTTAAGCATTTCCATATCGCTGGCAATGGTTGCGGCTCCTGCAGTAGTCAGCATGTTTCCGGTAATGGATGCAGAGGCACCCCGCCCAATAACAGTCGCGCCAGATTTAGGTAAAATGCCGCGGCCTGCTCCCAGGCGGATATTCGCCGTGGGGTTGATGAAGCGGAAAATCGCTACCGTGCGGGCCACGTCTTCCGCAGAAATTTGCGGGGTGTCCTGCAACGGCGTGCCCTTGATAGGCATCAGGGCATTCAGCGGAATAGACTGAATATCCAGTTCGGCTAACGTCAGCGCCATATCGATGCGGTCGTCCCAGGTTTCCCCCATACCGATGATGCCGCCGGAGCAGACGCACATGCCTTCTTTCTGGGCAATCTTTATGGTGCGTATTTTATCTTCAAAGGAGTGGGTAGTGCAGATATTCGGGAAATTGCGGCGGGATGTTTCAATATTGTGATGATAGCTGGTAACGCCCGCTTCCTTCAGGCGGCGGAACTGTTCCGCGTCAATAAATCCCATGGAAGCGCAAAGTTGGATCTTCAGCTTTGCATTCATTTCTTTATAGGCTTCAATGGCCTTGTCAAAATCCTTACCCTTTAATGCCCGGCCTGCCGTTACGATGGCAAAGCGGTTCACGCCCGCGTCCTGATTCGCTTTCGCGGCCGCAAAGATCTTTTCTTTCGGAAGAAATCCGTATTCATCGATGCCGGTATGGTTGCAGGCTGCCTGGGCGCAGTATTTGCAATCTTCACTGCATCGCCCGCTCCGACCATTAATGATAGAACAAAAATCCACCAGGTTTCCACAGAAATGCTTCTGCAGTTTACCGGCGCAATCCAGCATTTCTTCCAGACCCGTCTGTAGCAAAAGTTCTTTATCCAGATTCTCCCGGGTAATGCGATATCCTTCGTTTATAATTTTTTCTGTCAATTCTGTAATCGTCATGACTTCATGCCTCTCTTCAAAAAAATAGTGCTAACGTCAACTTTGCTTAAAGTGAACGTTAACACTATTATAGTTTACATGCAGTGTTTCGTCAACACTATTTTGCTTTCTTCAACATATACAGCGGATCAATATTCTCTCCATCCACAAACACTTCAAAATGCAGATGGGGTCCTGTGCTATATCCTGTGCTTCCCACAAAACCGATGATTTCGCCCTTACGTACCTGCTGCCCTGTTGTTACGGCGATGCCGCTCATATGTCCGTACGCACTGTCATACCCGTTACCGTGACGGATTTTTACAAACTGTCCGTAACCTCCATTCCAGCCCGCCATTTCTACAGTACCCATAGCGGCGGCATATACCGGCGTGCCAAAATCTACGGCAATATCGAGCCCCGGATGCCAGTCGAAGCCGCCGTTAATCGGTCCTGTACGGCCTCCATAATAGGAACTGATAACACCGCCTTCCGTGGGCCACAAATCCGGTAAAATTGAAAGCCTGTTGTTTCGTCCTTCAATGACTGTCAGCAGTTCGTGCATATTTTTCTTCTGCCGGTCAATCTGGGCCGTCAGGTTTTTATTCTGGGCCGATGCTACGTCAAGCATACTGATATCCGCGCCGGGTCCGCCCTTGCCGCTGTAAGCCGGGTCTGTCGATTTCGCTCCGGGCGTCGTCCCGATGGAATCAATACTGGATGTGAATTCCCTGTCACCGCTGTTCTGAATCACCGCGCGGCGCAGTTTTGTTTCCAGTGTGTGAATCTCGCTCATATCCCGCAACATCTTTTCATTATCTTCCAAAAGCGATTGGAGTTTTGCCTCCTGTTCTGTTTTGTGGTCAAGATATTCCTGATACGCTACCCTGTCAACCTTGGAATGATGATATTGCCAGCCGTAAAACCCGGCTGCAGCGGTCAGCGAAGCCAACACAAACGCGCCAAAGACGACCAGCGTCACGGCTTTTTTTCGGGCAACGGAAAACACTTTTGTTTCCCCGTTTCCTTGCTGGACCGTAAGCACGATTTGCGGTTCGGTCGTTTCTTCAGACGAAAGGCTTTCCCTATTCAGTTCCAGTTCTTTTTTTCTCTTATCGTTCATTTCATTCACCAACAGCAGTTATTCCCGTATAACTGCCAAACTACCAGCCAAAACTGTATTTCAGTAGTATTATAAATCCAACTTTTGACAATAGTATGTCTTTATTCTTTAAATGCGCCCAGCTTCTGACCGATACGCAGGATACGGCTGCCCAGATACGGCAGACTTTCCAGATCTTCTTTTGTAAGACCTCCGATAACTGTTAACACCACGCCATACACAACAGCTGCCACCATGATACATATCAGGAGGACCCAGCCTCCCAGCCCGGAGGCCACGTACAGAACACCTTGTATAGCAGCGCCCATAATCCCGGCCGCAACCAGCGGCTTACTGAAAACAGGCAACGACATTTTATAGCCGGTCAGTTTATAAATAAAGTACATGTTAATCAGCGCTGCCACACCAAAATCAGCAACCGTTGCGATAGCAGAGCCCTTGATACCCAACCAGGGAATCGCTGTCAGCGTCCAGTTCAGGATAACTTTAGCAACACAGGCGACAATCATGTTAATGACGGGGATACTGGTCCGGCCCATTCCCTGCAGCACTGCCGTACTCACCTGATGCATGCCCAACAGTACGATACCGATGCTCATCGCCTGAATGGCAGGCGCAGCGCCGGGAGCATTATAAATCAGCCCGGCTACCTTCTCCGCCAGACAGAACAGCCCCATGAAGCAGGGAAATGTCACTATCATGGCCACACGGAAGGCGACGCCGGTCTTGTGGCGGATATTATCCTGCCAGCCAAGGGCCCGGGCTTCCGAAATGGCCGGAACCAGACTGATGGCCAGCGCCGCTGTAAATATGGTAGAAAGATTAACCAATGGTACCGCCATACCGGTCAGGTATCCGAACAGCTCTGTCGCATGACGCACATCAAACCCGGCTGCTTCCAGCCGTTGGGGCACAATGAGCAAATCGAGATTAGCTACGATTGGAAGCATCAGACTGGTCATGGAAACCGGCAGAGCCAGTTTCAGCAGACGCGAAATGATGGAAGAAGAAGTTTCCTGTATTGCGTCCATATTTTGCAAGCTCTGCTTTGCTTTTAAATCCCTCTTCAGACGCTGATAGAAGAACATCAGCACCAGCAATGCACAGAACGCGCCTGCGCCTGCGCCCATACTAGCACCTCCTGCTGCCGCAGCCAACCCCCGGGGCAGGAAATACGACGCGAAAAACAGCATGGTCACAACCCGCACCAGCTGCTCCGTTATCTCAGAACAGGCAGTCGGCGTCATAATCTGCCATCCCTGAAGGTAACCACGGAAGCTGGCCAGAAATGTGACAAAAAACACAGCCGGGGCCAACGCAATAATGGAATAATACGCCCGGGCATCCCGGATAAACTGCCAGTCAATCAGCTTCTGCGCACCAAAGAACAACGCCAGAGAAAACACAAGCCCTGTAACAAACAGCAGTCGCAGTGTTACATGAAAGACCCGCTCCGCACCCTTGAAATCGTTTTGGGCCACCTTCTCGGCAGTCACAATGGAAATCGCTACGGGAATGCCTGCCGAAGAAACTGTAATCGCCATCAGGTAGATTGGAAAACCCATCTGGTACAGACCAATTCCTTCCCCTCCCAACACACGACTCAGCAGGATCCAGTTCAGCGCACCGATGACCTTGACCACGATGCTGGAAACCGTTAAGATCAGCGTACCTTTCAGAAAACTGTTATCGTTTTTTCCCAGTGCCTTTACGTCATCCGGTTTTGCACTTTCTATTTCCCGGGAAATAGCCTCCTCTGCTTCATGAAGTGCTGCTATATCTTGCATTAATGCATCATTTGCTTCATTTTTAAGTTGTCCGTCATTAATTTGATTCAGTTTTTTCACAACGGTTTTCCTAAAGCCAACATGATTGTAAAACATACAGGAGTAAGATTGTAAAACTTTAAAAATATCTATAAAGATACATAGTAATATTATCGTTTTTATCCGCTTTTGACAAGCGTTTCATTATGTTTTTCAAAAAACATTAACAAAAACCGGGCAGGTTAATTCACAATTTGTTTTGTTGACATGGCTGTCCGGTAAATGCTATACTTTTTATGCAAGGAACGGTGCCAACCGTACCACAGGTAAACTATATATAAAATAATTAAAATACGGAGGTAATCATCATGAAAAAATTTGTTTGTTCTGTTTGCGGTTACGTCTATGAAGGAACCGAAGCTCCGGCTAAATGCCCCCAGTGCGGAGCTCCAGCTTCCAAATTTGTTGAACAGGCCGGCGATATGACCTGGGCTGCTGAACATGTAGTAGGCGTAGCGGCAGATGTTCCCGAAGATATTAAAGCGGATCTGCGCGCCAATTTCAATGGCGAATGCAGCGAAGTCGGCATGTACCTGGCCATGGCCCGCGTTGCTTTCCGTGAAGGCTACCCGGAAATCGGCCTGTACTGGGAAAAAGCAGCTTACGAAGAAGCCGAACATGCTGCTAAATTTGCAGAACTGTTAGGCGAAGTTATTACCGACAGCACCAAAAGGAATCTGGAAATGCGCGTAGAAGCTGAAAACGGTGCAACCGCCGGCAAGACCGACCTGGCAAAACGCGCCAAAGCGCTGAATCTGGATGCAATTCACGACACCGTTCATGAAATGGCCCGCGACGAAGCCCGTCATGGTAAAGCATTCAAAGGCTTATTGGACCGCTATTTCAAATAATACAAAAGCGAATCACCGGCTTTCCTGATCTGGAAAGCCGGTTTTTTACAGGGAATGCTTTTATATGTTTTTTTCGTATCGCTTGACAAGCCTGCTGAAACTTATATATAATAGCATTGTTCACATTATTGAAACTGTAAGCAAATCCTATGTCGGGGCATAGCGCAGTTTGGTAGCGCACCTGCCTTGGGAGCAGGGGGTCGCAGGTTCGAATCCTGCTGCTCCGACCATTTTATAAATTAAAGAAAGAAACCGGTTGCACATCGCTGCAACCGGCTTTTTTTATTCGGGATATCTTCTTTAATTATGCTTCATTTATTACGCTGTACCCTGCAGCAACATGTTTGCAGCTGCTTGCGCGTTTTGAGGATAAACTTCTTACGCTTTCAAGTCCAGAACTTCTTCCGCAATGCAAGCCGCATTCATGATGCAGTCGGGACAGGGCGTCAGAACTTTGCCCGTATCCAGCCCTTTCAGTTCCCGACACACCAGGGAATGACACTTTTCCTGAAATTTATTTACGATTTCTTCCGCCAGTTTATAGGTTTCCAATTTGCTGTCCGGCGATTCAAGATTACCCGTACTGCGTTTCATACCGGCCAGCACACAGGCCCCGCTCAACGCCCCGCAGGTTGCCAGCGTTCCGCCCATACCTTTGCCCAAACCTTCCGTTACCTTAAACATGGTGGTCTCATCCAGTCCGACCAGATCTGCGTACGTGCAGGCCACAGACTGTGCGCAGTTATACCCCTTGTCGTGACGCGCAATCGTTTCTTTTACTCTTGTCATGATCACCCCTCCTCAATTTTTTACGGTTTCTCTAATATAATCTTGACAAACAAACCTCTTTCGTATATTATATTTTGTAGATTTTGGCTTTCCAAAATACACAAGCGGGTGTAGTTTAGTGGTAAAACTCCAGCCTTCCAAGCTGATGTTGTGGGTTCGATTCCCATCGCCCGCTCCATTTTTTTGTAGTAAAAGGCTTTCTGTAACGCAGGATGAAAATCTGGCGATTCCGACACAGAAAGTCTTTTTTATTTTTCCGTATCCACAGCTTTCATACCTGCTTTGAAAAACAGGAAGGCAATCCGCCTTTCTTCTTATTTTTTCAGGATATTACCGTTCTGCTGATTTGTGTCAATAAATTCCTGAATCAAATACCGGGGACGACGCTTTACTTCCAGATAGATTTTACCCACGTATTCACCAATAATACCGATGGCCAGCAAAATCAAACCGCCCAGCAGCCACAGGGAAATAATCAGACTGGTCCAGCCCGCAATAGTCTGGCCGGTAAAATGCCGGAACAGAGACCAGATCAACACAAGTCCGCTAATCACAGAAATACCCAGTCCCAAATCAACAATAAACTTGATTGGCTTAGATGATAACGAAGTAATTCCCTGCCAGGCAAAGGCAAACATTTTTTTCAGTGGATACTTGCTCTCTCCTGCCAGCCGTTCCTTACGTTTATAGTACACACAGTCATGCTTCAGCCCAATCATAGGAACGATGCCCCGCAGGAACAGGTTCACTTCCTGATACTCCCCAAAGGCTTCCAGTGCCCGATTGTCCATCAGACGGAAATCCGCATGGTTGAAAATCACTTCGGCACCCATCATCTTCATGAACCGGTAAAAGCCTTCCGCCGTATGCCGTTTAAACCATGTATCTGACTCCCGGTTGTCCCGGACGCCATACACGATATTACAGCCTTCATCGTATTTATCTATCATGGCGTCTATGGCATCGATATCGTCCTGCAGATCAGCGTCCATGCTGATGGCTGCATCGCAGTAAGGCATTACTGTCATAAGACCGGCCATAACCGCGTTCTGATGGCCTTCGTTGTGAGCCAGACAGATGCCTGAATATACTGAATCCCGCTTACAGAGTTCCTGTATGATCTCCCATGTCCGATCCCGGCTTCCGTCATTTACAAAACAGATTTTACTGTTTTTACTGATTTTTTCCCGGACAATTAACTCTGAAATTTTATTTTTAATCTTTTTCGCTGAATCCGGCAACACCTCCTGTTCGTTATAACAGGGAATCACCATATACAACACGGTTTCTGAAGACATTCTCCAACTCCACCCCGAATTTCGTTCTATAACGTTTTTTGCAACCCGCATGCGACGGTACAATTGTTTTTCAAAATATCAGAAACTAATTTGCTACCTGCTTCTGTAAATGCAGATGCCAGATTTATTTTCCATCAGTTCCCAATCTTCGCCGCCCATTTTTTCTTTCATTTTATTATACATAAACTCTCGCATCACAATATATTTTGGTCTCGCATCCTGTTTCACCGCAACCAGTGATTTCTCACTGTTGGTATCCGCTTCAATACCGGGAATATCCGTATACAGCATGAAACCAGGCCGTAAAAATTTATCGATGTACAGCACCCGCGAAGACTCTTTTTCCATTGCCACATAAGTCTGAGCAATGGCCTTTACACTGAACCGGTCCTGGATTTGGGGCATCATCACACCAAAAGCCATCACCATGGTTACCAACCCCGTCACCACATGAAGCCAGGCAGCCGTCTCCACATTACAATATCTTTTCAGGCAAAACAGAATCATTACCCCCAAAACAAGCGTAGCGATTCCCAGGGCCATACCGCTCATCGTAATTTCCGGTATCTGGCGTCCTCCCACAATCCAGGCGATTCCCATCAGCAGGTACATGACAAACGTGCCAATGAACCAACCAGACTGGTACCTGCCGTTATCACAGGTCATCCGTTCAATATTCCATCCAATAATCATAGAGAAAGCCGGCAGCAATACCAGCATATAGGAAACCTGTTTTGTCTTGGCAATGGAAAAGAAAAAAAACACGAAAATCCACCAAACTTGCAGGAACAACAGCTTCGTGCTTTCTCTGCCCAGGCTTTTCGTAAATGCGTCTTTAATGGATTTAAGCAGCACGCCGGTCCAGGGAAACAGGCCCAGAATAATGACAGGCAGGTAGAACCACCAATGTACCCGGTTGGGATGAAGCGGAGCTGCAAAGCGGCTGATATTATGGAAGCCGATAAACTCATAGATAAAGTCCATGCCATGATTCTGGTACATGAACACATACCAGGGCATTCCGACTGCTGCCACCACCAACAAGCCGGGAATTACATGCATGCGGAACAACCGTCCCAGATCTCTGGTAATCAGAAGGTACAAGAATACAATCGCACCGGGAAACACAACCCCGATAGGTCCCTTCGTCATCACCGCAAACCCGCAGAACAGATACATCAACCAGTATTTTTCGTGCATAAAACAAAGAAGCGCGCCTGTCATAAAAAACAGTAGCGTCGTATCCGTTACCGAAGCCTTTCCCATGTACATGATCATAACCGTAGTTCCCATGACCAGCCCGGACCAGAAGCCGGCCCTGGCATTAAACTGCCTGACAGCGGAAAACGTCGTCATTAACACTGCGCCAATGGCCATCAGGGAAGCGGGTATACGGGCCGCAAATTCGGAAAAACCGCCAAACAGCTTCAGAGAACCTACCAGCAGCCAATAAAAGATAGGCGGTTTGTCGTACCAGTATTCGTTATAAATGCGGGGGGAAAGATATTCGTTGAAACGAATCATCTCCTTCGCCGTTTCCGCATACACGGGTTCGTCCGGGTCAAGCAGCGCCACCCCGTCGATACCGAACAAAATATTAAAACCTACGATCGCCAGTAAAAGAACGATTGCCTTGCCTGGTAATTGATTCATTTCCGCAACTCCACTGAATTAAGAATATTATACTGCAATTATTTTTACATATTTAATTTATTATATCATAGGAAAGCGGGAATAAAAAGGAAAAGGCAGGCTGACTGCGAAACTTTTCATTTCACGACTTCAGGACTTTTCGCAACATTTTACTCCGTCACCTTGCATTTAAGAAAAAATGTGATATAATGATTTCTGCAAATCTACATGGTCCAGTAGCCCAGTTGGATAGAGCAACGGCCTTCTAAGCCGTGGGTCGGGGGTTCGAATCCCTCCTGGATCACCATACCAAAGCCAGTCCCCACGCGGTGTTGAGCCACATGGGGACTGTTTTTATATTTATGCATTTTGCTCAAAGTGTCTCAAAATTGTCTCACTTTGTCTCTGTACCCAGAATTTCATCCAGCACTTTTTCCCAAGCGGGCATAGCTTTTTTTGCCAACGGATAGTAATCACTTACATACCGGAGGTCCAACGGGTTACCATTATGACCCATTATATAATCGCTCACGCGAGCCGGAATCTCTGCTGCATTTTTTCTTTCAGTATCGCCCAGCTTTCTTAACGAATATGGACAGATACCTTTACCCTGTAATAAATACTTGCTTATCTTTCGAAGTCTTGCCCGTAGCCCGCTTCCATATGCATAGCTGACAGGACCTTTTTTAATCTTGCGCCGCTGGAAGAACAGAATACCTTCTGGATTTGTGCATTTCTTTTTTTTCAGAAATTCTTCGCAATCCTGTTTGTATTCTGTCAACAGCGCAATCGACCGTTTTGAAAGCGGTATTTTCCGGACGGATCCATTAGTCTTTGTGTCACCAATCGTGATGCGTTCCACACTCAGTTCTTCCGCATCCTTTTTGGATATAAGCCGACGTTTAAAACATGGACACGGACTCCTTTGTCGAATAAATACTTAATCGTAGAGACACCTTCTGTAACAGAACGAGCAAATCTATCCAATTTTGTAACGATCAACGTATCCCCCGACTGCAGTTGGTTCATAATCAGGTTTTCAAATTTTGGCCGCGCTGTTGTTTTTCCGGAGAATTGTTCGTCAATGATCTCCTGGCATCCGTTTTTCTTCAATTCCTTTTTCTGATCTTGCAGTGAATTTCCTTTTAGCTGGGTCTTTGCACTGACCCTGGCATATCCATAAATCATAGAAAAAACTCCTTTCATTTTGATAATAAGTATTGAGAACGTCAGAACCGGCATAGTACCGTTTCCGTATAGGCAGTATCAATACTTAACAGTTTTGAACAAAGAAACACCCCTTGCAATTTTTTAAAATGCAAGGGGATGTTAAATATAAATATTTAGCACCTACCGGAATCATATCTGAAACACGGGCAAGAGATTGTCACGCCAAAACCGGACATAAAAATATCCGCGCGCCGGATTTTAAAGTTCCGGCACGCGGTTTTGTGTATTAAAAGATATTAATATTATACGGGTAACTGAATATTATTTTCCCAGCTTCGCCTCGATGGCCGCCAGCCGTTCTGCCAGTTTCGCGTTTTCTGCCCGAATGGCTTTGTTTTCTTCCAAAATAGCACTATTCTGTTCTTCCAGTGCATTAATCTTTCTCGCCATTGCTGCCTTGCTGGTGGTCACGCCTTTATCCAGCGCGAAGGAAACGCCGACATTCAGCAAATTTTCTCCGTTACCCAGGCTGCCGCCCATGCTGAACATCACCTTATCCGTAGGACGGTAGAACATGCCCAGTGCCATAGCGTTGGCGTTACGGTAATTGCCGAAGCCCGCCGCCATAGTGAACTTGTTATCCGTATCCATCGGATGGAGCGCTGCCAGTGCCGCCGCGCCGGCGCCCACTTTGTTGATCTTGCTATCCACGTTGTCGATGCGGTGGTTGACTTCAGCCAGGCCTGTGCCGGTACCGGCCTTCAACTCGTCAATCTGACCTTGGAAATCTGCGTCTTCTAACGCTTTAATTCTGTCACTACTAGCCGCAATCGCATCTGCAGCGGCACCCACTTTCTCGTCCAGCTT
>NZ_DBMCWA010000012.1:0-94434 GCF_056977735.1 Succiniclasticum sp. | reverse complement strand
AATAGTTATTATATCCGCGCTATAACAAAATTAATTAATAATAATGCAAAAATGGATAAGCCTTGTATTTCGTCCGTTGCTCTTGAGGTTGATCTGAATAACGGAAGAGGAATAGATAGCTATGAGGTTACACGTAGTTGGACGCTTACAGATACATTAACTGAGGACTTTACTGTCCTTAAAAATGGAACAGTATTAGGCAAAGAGGAAACTGCAGATTTTGAAAAGTTCATTCTGTCGTTGATACCGCCAGAACTGTTCAATTTGTATTTCTTTGATGGTGAGAAAATTGCCGATTTCTTTCTTAACGAAGGAAGTAATAGTAGAATCAAGGAAGCATTTCTAACGCTCTGTGGTTACGATACTTTCGACATTATGCGAAAGAATTTTAAACGGATCAGTTCGTATAGTAAAGGGATAACGAGCTCTAGTTTGAACACATACATTGAAGCCAAAGAACAGGCGCAAAAGGAAAAGGATAAGTTTGAAAAAATACAAAATGATTTATTTCAATGCATAACAGAAATCGAGAACTGTAGTGCAGAAATTGCGTCAATAGACAAGGAATATACAAATAGCGGTGGCATAACCCAAGAAGAATGGAATCAGAAAATTTTTCTGTTAAAGGATGAAGAACGTAAAAGAGATAATTTGAATACTGCTTTGAGAAAATGGGCTAACGATGTTATCCCGTTCATCATGGTTTCTTCTCTCCTTGAACAAATTAAATGGCAGATTGAGAAAGAAAATGGCGATAACAAATGTAAGAATTTTATTGAAATATTAGGTAGTCCGGAAATAGCTGCCATAGTTGGTAAAAAACGTGAAATCATAGAAAGGACTGTCCTTTCAAAATACAGTAACTGCGAAGACAGAATTCTTGATTTATCGTTTGAACAAAGTGCTAATCTTATGGCAACAGTTTCAGATCTTTTGAGATTCGACAAAACGAAGGTTGATAAAGCGAAACAATTAATCAAACAGTCAATTAATAAGTCAGCTAAAATACGAAAAGATCTAGAGCAAAGCAGTATAGCTACAGTACAAGAATACATGCGTTTACGTGCTGATATTTTTGAAAAGAAGAGCAGACTTCTTGATCAGAGAATTGTATTAGAGCAATTACTTCAACAACAAAAAGATACTGTTGCTACAGCAACCAGCATTCTTTCTAAGGCTCAGACTGTGCTTGAAGAAGAAATCAAAAAAGAATCTATTAGCAATATTTCTGCCAGAGCGATTTTCATGCTGGATAAATTGCAGAAAAAATTATATCAGAAGCAAATCAGCAAAGTTGAAGTTGTATTTAGACGCAGTATTAATATGTTGATGCGAAAAGAGAGATTCATTGATGATATTCGCATAGATGATAGCTTTAATATTTTTGTGTTCCGCAATAAGGAATTTGACGGGAAGACGTTCAAGGATATTGTTGCCACTAATACAGAGGAGCAATTTGTCTCAATGTTTGGTAACATAGCACTCAGTTGTATCAATAAGAAATACGGTACTTCCATTTTTGAAACCCATTTTCTTGAAATAGACGACGATGATAAGATTACGCTCCCAGTTGAAGTTGATAAAAGTTCTTTCTCCAATGGGGAAAAACAAATCTTCATTATGGCATTGTATTATTCTCTCGTCCAGCTCGGCAATCATGAGATTCCATTTGTAATTGATACTCCATTTGCAAGAATTGACACTGAGCATAGGTATAATATAGCAAAGCACTTTTTTAGTGAGTTAAATGGGCAGGTGTTTATTCTTTCCACAAATGAAGAAATTACTGGTGACCATGTACAATTGCTGCAGGATAAAATCTTAGCGAAGTATCTTTTAGAAAACATCGACAACAGAAAGACTGTCATTGTTAAAGACGCTTATTTTGAGGTGTAGTATGATCTTTAAAATCAAAACATCAAAGAAAACAATGGAACTATTTGAAGAGATTACAGCTAGTACAAATTTTGCTCCCTTTACTCTCTCCAAATTAGCAATTTCAATGTCGCTAAAACACTGTAACCCTTTGAGCAGTTCAGACTTTAAGACTGACAGTAATGGCCTTGAACTTAACCGCCAAACAATCACAGGCGAATATGATACTCTTTTCAAAAGTATGATAGAAATCTTTGAAGGGAAACATATAAGTGACGATGAATACTTTCAAAAATACTTAAAAGCGCACCTTGATCGTGGTGCAAGACTCATTCATAGTGAGTTTAAATACAGCACAGATTTTCTATTGGCTTTGCTATCAGAAGAAAAGACGATTTGATAGAAATGTTTATGGGTTATACTTAAAATTCTTGGTTAAGTCCCGGACTCTTTTTAATTGCTTTAGCCAATGTAGAACCTGGATTTCGGAAGCGGATTGGATGCCGTCAAAAGAATCAATGGCATCTTCGAGACTTTCAAAAGCAATAACATTCGGATTATATGTTTTGTCAGGTCTGTTCAGGATGGAACGTAGTTTGCGAAGTTCTTTCAGCCATTGTACCGTCTGATAATCGCCCAGCGTATCATTAAACGGATTGGTTTCGAATCGGCGGATTGCTTCAGAGAGGCTCTTGTAACCATCGTCCGGAATGGTTAATTCGGGAAAATTTTCTTCCGGTGAAATGTCCAGCAATCCCATTGTGTCGTCTTCCATAAAATCTTCATACATGTCTTTCAGTTTTTCTTCGTCGTCACATTTGGTTTCAATGGAAACAAGTGCTTTCACAAAATTTTGGTAATCTTTTTCCTGCAATTGCAAAAGTTGTTTTTTCATTTTTGCAAATTCCATGTCCGGCACCTCCATAATTTTTGCTTTGGCGATCGTAGTATAGATCGAATTATGGAAGATCGCAAGAGTAAAGTTTTAATAAGCGGAATATATAGCGTCAGGAAACTTTTTTTATTTCAGGATTACATTATGACCAGATATATTGTTTTTGATGTGGAAACGCCTAACCGGTACAATAACCGCATAAGCGCTATCGGCATCAGTGTGGTGGAAGATGCAAAAATCATAAAAGAGTATTTTTATTTTGTGAATCCGGGGCAGCGGTTTGACTGGTTCAACACGCAACTGACCGGCATAAGTGCGGAGCTTGTGGCGGATGCGCCCACGTTTCCGCAGCTGTGGAAAGTAATTGAGCCGGTCATGAGCAGCGGTATTCTGGTTGCCCATAACGCCAGCTTTGATATGGGCGTGATTCGCAAATGTCTGCGTGATTACGGCATTGCGTGGAAACCGCAGGTCAGGGGATTGTGTACTGTGGTCATGGGCCGCAGGCTCTGTCCGGGAATCAGTCACAGGCTGAATGACCTGTGTGATTACTATGGCATCTGCCTTAACCATCACCATGCAGATAGTGACAGCCGGGCCTGCGCAGAGATTTTGCTTCGTTACATGGAGATGGGAGCGGAACCGGAAAAGTTTGTACGAGTATATAATATGTCGTGAAAAACGGAAGCTGCAGCCTGTTTTCATTTACCAAAACAAGCTGCGGCTGTGTGCGATGGTTTTTGCGAAGACAAACGTCATGCGTCATGAACGAATAGCTTTCTTGAAGAAGCAGTAAGAGAAAGGCGTATAAAACAATAATAAATTATTTTTCTTTTTTTGCAGGAGTTTTTGTTATAAAAAGCGAATAATCATAAGCTGTCTTTTTGAGCTGTGTAACTGATAGTTTTTTCCCAAAACGTTTTCAGCAAAAGAATTAGCACGGGAAGCCTGTCGTATAATCTTGTTTTGTTTTCCTTTAAGTGAACTTTTTGATGTACTTCAGTGAATTTAATGCACTTTTTATATAAACCAAAAGCACGGAATTTACTTTTAATGAGGGAGGTTTTTCAAATGGAAGGTATTGAAAAAGTTTGTCAGTTCCTGGATGAAGCTCATGTGTATTACCTGGCGACTGTGGAAGGGGAGCAGCCCCGGTGCCGTCCGTTTGGCACATCGCTGCTGTATGATGGAAAGCTTTATATTCAGACGGGTAAGGTGAAAGAAGTTTCCAAGCAGATTGCCGCGAATCCAAAGGTGGAGATTTGCGCGTTCAACGGTGGGAAATGGCTGCGGGTTGCCGGTGAACTGGTGAATGATGACAACCGTGATGTGAAAGTTGCCATGCTGGAGAAGTTCCCCACGTTGAAAAGCATGTACAGCGCGGATGACGACAATACTCAGGTGCTGTATTTTAAAAATGCGGTGGCCACGTTCTCTTCGTTTACGGAAAAACCGGAAGTAATCAGGTTTTAACGTCAGCTTCGGAGTGTGAGAGTTTTTTCGGTAAACCGTATTAACAGTATTGGCGTAGAATTACAAACAGGGCCGCTTCCGTTTTATAACAGCAGCGTGCCCTGTTTTTTATGTTGTGGCAGTAAATTTTGCGGACTCTGATGAACTATGCATTAAAAGCGGCCGCCATTCGCCAGCCAGCGGTTGGCAAATTCCAAAACGCTTGCCACAGAGTAACGTACAAAAGTAAAGACGGTTTTGCTGTAAAAAGTTTTGCCGTGAGGAAGAACTGTTTGCGGAAAAAACGATTTAATTTCCCTTGATTTTCTTTTATAATAAGGTTAAGACATAAAGCAGAACGGTAAAGCACGACCGTTGCTTTGTTGGTAATGACCGGGGAATCTGTGTCCGCGACTCCGTCGACCGGGAAACGTTCCGTAAAGCGGCAGGTCTTTCACCGGAACAGATGGCGCTGATCTCCCAGACCGTTAAGAAATGGTGGGATTATTGGAAGGATTATTGGAAATTGAGGAAAACGAAGCAGGCATATGCAAAAGATTATGCGTGTGAAATCACGATCCCGATAAGACAAAAATGATCCGGAGGGAAACTGGGAATTTACTGGGAATCTGTTGAGGGACCAATATGAAAAAGAAAAGATGTAATTTCAGTTTTGGCTCAAAAGAATATCACGTATCGGAAAAGGCTCTGGAATATCACGATACACGCTGGTGTAAGCCCGAGCACAGAGACAGGGAACTATTTGCCATGCTTGTCCTGGAAGGGATGCAGGCCGGTGTGAGCTGGAATCTTATTCTGAATAAAGAGGACAACTTCAGGAAAGCATTTGACGGTTTTGATCCTGAAATTGTAGCAAACTATGACGATGCAAAGTTGGAAGAACTGATGCAGGATCCCGGTATTATCCGTAACCGGCAGAAGCTGAGAGCGGCCATCGTCAATGCAAGGGCGTTCCTGCAGGTACAGGAAGAGTTTGGCAGTTTCAACACATACATTTGGGGGTTCACAGACGGCAAGGTAATCGACCATCATCTGCTGGACGGGAAAGATATGCCTGCAAAGGACGCGCTTTCTGAGAAAGTCAGCAAGGATCTGAAGAAGCGGGGGTTTAAGTTTGCAGGGCCTGTCATAATCTATTCCTACCTTCAGGGGATCGGTGTTATAAACGACCACTGGGAATATTGCGACTATAGATAGCCGGGAGAGTTTAAATGAACAGTAAAAACATCTATGAAGAATTGTCAATGACATTGCTGCAGAAGGGATGATTGGCATTCTGCGCGGAATTGGGGCAATGCACTATATTCGCATTTTTCTAACAGCCGTAGATTTTTCTGCGGCTGTTTTGTTATAATGATGATGGTATTACAAATCTTGATTTGAAAGAGGTGTTCCGTGATTCACAATATGATTTTTGATATAGGCAACGTGCTGATGGATTTCCGGTGGAAAGACTATATGCACACATTATTTGGCGATAACGTACTGTTGATACAGACCATCAACAAAGGGATTTGGCACAACGGTTGCTGGGCCGCCATGGACAAAGGTGAGATGGACGGCGCCGCAACGTTGCAACGTGCGGTTGCCTTTGCGCCGCAGTATGAAAAGGAGATCCGGAAGACGCTTGAAAATGTGGCGCAAGCTTTTCACAAATGTGAATACGCCATTCCCTGGATCCGGGAATTGAAGGGGATGGGGTTTAACGTGTACTATCTTTCCAACTATTCGGAGTTTTCCATTACGGCCAATCCAGACGTGTTAGACTTTATTCCTTTCATGGATGGCGGTGTCTTTTCGTATGAAGTAAAATCTGTGAAACCTGAACCGGAGATTTACGACTGCCTTTGCAGGAAGTACAATCTGAAACCGGAAGAGTGCTTCTTTACGGACGATGTGCCGGAGAATGTGAAAGGGGCGCAGGCCTGCGGTTTTCATGGGCTTGTGTTTGAAAGTTATGAAAAAACATATCCGGAGATTATGAAGATATTGAAGTGACAATTCAGAATTTATGCGAAGAAACATACGAGGAAGGGTGCACTATGAAAAAGATACTGTCAGTTGTTTTTATGTTTCTGATGTTAGTTGGCATCCAGGCGGCGGCTTTGGCGGAAGCGCAGAGTTATTCTGAGGGCGTCGATACCCGTTGCAAAGTCCGGATCGCTCCTTACGAAGGTGCACACCGCGAAATGTTTCTTTCGGAAGGGGACCGGATCGCGGTGATCACCCCGTCCGCGCTTCCCGGCCGGGAACAGGTGGATGCGACGGTAAAGGGGCTTCGTTCCTGGGGATATATACCCGTGGAAGGGAAGCATGTCTGTGCAGAGGTGCGCTCAAAAGAAGACTGTATTGAGGATTTGAAGTGGGCTCTGGAAGATTCCTCCATAAAGGCTATATTCTGTGTCCGCGGCGGCTACAAATATGTCGTTTATCCGTTCCCTTTCTGCGTTGATCGTTCCGATACTGGCGTTTGTATGTTTGAAACAGAAGTATGAAAAGAAAGAACCGTTTCTGCAAATGGCTATGCTGATCGGTCTGTATCTGTTGTACTTCAAGGGTGGTTTGGGACAATTCGGATTGGGCGAAGTACTGACGTTAATTGCCGCCACGCTGGTAGCCGGTTCTCTTGTGTTTGGCAAGTCTGCGCTGCAACACATCAGCGCAAAAACGCTTTCGTTTGTGCAGACTGTACTGGCCTTGTTCTTTTGCGGCGTTCTTTGTACTGGGAGAAACGTTGAGCCCGGCAGGCATTGCGGGCGCGGTGATTATCACGTTGTGCGTACTGTTGGAAAATATTCTATAGTTAGCACTGTATTCAGTATTAATACTTTGGTATGAGTTTTCTACACGCCCATTTACTTTTAATTCCTGAGACCATAGACTGTTTTTGCCTTTTATGGTAAAATTTAAAATCAAGATTAGGCTGCAACTATTGCGCCTGAAAAAAAAGAAAAGGGGTGAAGAATTAAATGGGTCCTGTAACCTCTAACCCATTCCTGGTTGCTATCATTAACATGACTGTCGTTTTTGGTGTGCTGATTGTCCTCGGCGTCCTGATGCATGTAATCGAAATGGTTGATCCTACCAAGAATTGAAAGCGCTGAACCAGTCTCTGAAAAAACGAATTATCACAGTTCAATTAAACGAGAATCGCGGGATTACGGATTATTGTCTGCAATAGTCTGTAATCCCGTTTCGTATACTTGAATGAAGAAACAAATATAAATTCTCGTAAAATAATTGATTTTGGAAAACGGATTGACTATAATGACAGGGAATCATAATCAGATTCAGGGAAACAGTACTCAACTATGTCACCGAAGTGGATTCGTTGCTGCGGATACTGGATGCCTATCCGAAATTCCTGATAGCGCGTACCCGGCACGATGAATATCAATATAATAGAATAAGAATAGTTGACATTGGCAACAAGGAAGAGGTCATCATGCTGAAACAGATTGTGTTTATACTGCTGGCTCTTTGTCTGGGCCTCACGGCCTGCGCCGGCGGGAGGCAGCAAAAAGGCGGCACGGCAAAGAATGCCCCCGGGAATGCTGCATTGGAAAAAGTAAAAACGGAAACGGTCCATACAAAGGGGGAGGCGGCTATGGGCAAAGAGCATGTTGGGAACGTTTTATCAATTAAACTGAACAGCGGCTATGCCATGCCTATGCTGGGCCTTGGCACCTGGAGCCAGAACAATCAGACCGCGGCGGAGTCTGTGTATACCGCGCTGAAACTTGGTTACCACCTTATCGACACGGCCCGGTATTACGGAAATGAAAGGGGCGTGGGAGAAGGTGTGAAGCGTGCGATTGCGGAGGGTATCATAAAACGGGAAGAGGTTTTCATCACCAGCAAAATCATGCCCGGTAACTACGATAACGCGGCTGCGGCCATTGATGCTTCTTTGAAAGACCTGGGCGTTGCCTATCTTGACCTGATGCTGATCCACCAGCCGGGCTCCAATGACAGGGCCGTGTACCAGGCAATGGAGCAGGCAGTAAAGAAAGGGAAGATTCGTTCCATTGGCATTTCCAATTATTATACGAAACAGCAGGTGGACGAAGTCCTTTCCTATGCAAAAATTGTTCCGGCTGTGATTCAGAATGAAAACCATATTTATTACCAGAACACAGCGCTGATGGACTACGTGAAGCCATACGGGACGGTAATCGAATGCTGGTATCCTTTCGGGGGCCGCGGCAATACCAGAGACAGTTTTGAAAACAAAACGATAGTGGGAATTGCCGAGAAACATAAAAAGACGCCGGCCCAGATCATCCTGCGGTGGCAGGTGCAGGCAGGCTACGTAACGATACCCGGATCTGCTGATCCGAAACACATTGCGGAAAATATAAATGTGTTTGATTTTGAACTTTCCCCGGATGAAATGAAAGAAATCGCCGCGCTGGACAGGCAGCGGCGCTATGAGAACTGGTAACGGATTTCATACTGATTCGTATTCGGATGAATACACTGTACGGAGGAGGTTTTCTGTATGGATTACAATAAAACCGTCATACTGGCCTGCAGTTCCCTTACGGAATACGTGGAAGCCGCGCAAAAAAAAACCGGCACAGCCATGCCGGTTATTTACCTGAACAGGATTTACCACCGGAACCCGGCGGAAATGCAGGAACACATAAAACTGGAACTGGACCGCATGCCTGCCGGTATTGATACCGTGCTGGTATGCATGGGATTCTGCGGCGGATCCTGGGACGCTGTCAGGTCCCGTTACCGGCTGGTGCTTCCCCGGGTAGACGATTGCGTTTCCCTTTTATTACAGATG
The DNA here is from genome assembly GCF_056977735.1 of Succiniclasticum sp. Taxonomy (NCBI): domain Bacteria; kingdom Bacillati; phylum Bacillota; class Negativicutes; order Acidaminococcales; family Acidaminococcaceae; genus Succiniclasticum; species Succiniclasticum sp. The sequence continues at coordinate 85,396 of NZ_DBMCWA010000012.1, read as the reverse complement.
GGAGACAGCCCGGTCAGTAATCTGAAAGCGCCGGGCCATCTGTATGTGAGGGCAAAGGATCCTTCTACGGAATCCTTTAAGGCCATTTTTGAAAGATTAGTGAAAGCATATAATGTAGACGATGAAACAGCGGAAAAGCGGCATAAGGAATGGATGGATTTGTATAACACCATATCCATCATGGACACAGGTATCAACAACAGCCGCAGGCCGGAATATGAGGCAACCGTGCAAAAGGATGCGGAATGGCTTGGCGCAAAACTGGAATATGTGGAAGGCGGCATTCATCTGCTGGAAAAACTCTTTACCGGCAAATGGGATGAGCAGTTCCTGGTGCTGGAACCCGGCTGTGCGGTGGAAAAGGAACAAATGCTGATTTAACCGGGGGTTCCTTAATCAAAATGTCCCCGGAAGAAGCGGACGCACTTCATCTGAAAGGCGATAATATCGTACGGGTAGAATACAAAGACGGCCCGTATCATTCTTTTGATGCTTCGGAGAAGATTGCGGAAGGTGTGTACCTGCTGCCCGCAAAAGGACACACTACAGGCAACAGCATTATCGTAGCCGAGGCAGACGGTTTGTTCTACATGATGCACGGCGATGTAACCTATACCGACGAAGCGCTGTATGAAAACAAACTGTCCGTTGTGTTTGAAGACAAGGAAGCGGCCCGGGATACGCTGAACCGGGTGCGGGAATTCATAAAGAAAAATCCTACCGTGTACTGCTCCACTCATACGCCCCTGGGTTATGAAAATCTGGAAGCCAAACGGGTCTGCGACCTGGATAACCCGCCGGAACCGCTGCCCGTGGATTATGAAATCGCTTCGGCACAGGCGACCGGCAAATGGATCTGCAGCATCTGCGGTTACGTTTACGACCCGGCAGAACACGACGGCGTTGCTTTTGAAGACCTGCCGGATGACTGGAAGTGTCCCCGCTGCCGTCAGGGAAAAGATAAATATAACCGTGCATAACTATCAACGTAATTCTCTGGCAGGCTTAATGAGGAGGATTTGCAATGAGCAAAAAAATCGTAGCAGTAAACGCCAGCCCGCGCAAGGGGTGGAATACGGACACGCTGGTGACGGAAGCGGCGAAAGGCGCGGAGTCAGCCGGCGCAGAGATTCAGAAGTTTGATCTGTACCGTCTGGAAAAATTTACCGGGTGCATTTCGTGTTTCGGCTGCAAAAAGGAAAAGTTTAAAGGCCATTGCATTTGCCGCGACGGATTGACCCCGGTGCTGGACGCGATCCGGGAAGCGGACGGGCTAATCATCGGCTCGCCGGTCTATCTTTCGGAAATGACTGCGGTATTCCGGGCCCTGTACGAACGGTTGACCTTTCAGAACCTCACGTATAACAAGGAAAACTATTGCTGCAATGCCCACATGATTCCCGTGCTTATGATCGTGACCAGTAACGCACCGGATAATTATTATACCCAGTTGCTGGACAATTACCGCAGGACACTGAACCTTCTGGTCGGTCCGACGGATATCCTTGTCAGCGGTGACACGCTGCAATTGAAAGATTACAGTAAACTGGACTGGCCCTGGACACTTTTTGACCCGGAAGCCAAGAAAACACGACATGAAACGGTATTCCCGCAAGAATGCAAAAAGGCGTATGATTTAGGGGCTGCGTTGCTAAAATAGGTTTTACCGGGCTCAACCAAAAGGTCGGTCATAGCAGGACGAAAAGCCCACGTGGAAAGAAAAAACAGCGGCTGCACGTTAACTGTGCAGCCGCTGTTGTGTTGCTGTGCGCATTTTATTTTCCGCTGTTGGCTTTGATGCACTCGTTGATGTCTTTGATCAGGGCGGGTACATCCAGTCCGTGCGCACCGGCGCCTTCACCGATGGTTTCGAACTGCGCGGCCATGCAGCCGATGCAGCCCAGGCCGTAATTGGCAAATACCTGCATGATTTCCGGATGGGCCTGAACGGCTTCAATAATATTGGTATCTGCTGTAATTACGTCGGCAGCGGTTTTAGCAACGTCATTCATTTCCATATTATCACCTCAAAATTTTATAATTGCAGTGTCATTATAGCATTGTTATATAAAAAGGAAAAGAGAGGGAAGAAAAATTCATCGTTTTTTCAAAAAAAACCTGTAAAAGTGTTGCAAAAACAAAATAATGCCTGTATAATGGAGAAAAGTGGTGAAAAGTGGGGTAAAGGGGTGAAGATAATGTTCCTGGGTGAATACCGGCATTCTCTGGACGATAAGGGTCGTCTCTTCATTCCTGCCAAACTGCGGGAGTCTTTGGGAAAACGATTCTATATCAGTAAAGGCTTTGACCATTGCCTGATGATTTATGACGAAACGCAGTGGAAACTGTTTTCTGAGAAACTGAACGCATTGTCCATGGGACAGAAAAAAAACCGTGACATAAAACGATTTTTCTTCTCCGGCGCCGATGAGTTTAACTGTGATAAACAGGGCCGTGTGCTGTTGAGCGCCAGCCTGCGGGAATATGCGGCAATCAGCAAGGATGCTGTAATCGTGGGCGTAGGTGATAAGGCGGAAATCTGGTCCGCGGAACAGTGGCAGGTCCGGGACACGGCTGCCGAACAGATGATAGAGGAAGGCCTGGATGACCTGAATCTGGATATTTGATGAGGCGCTTATGGATTTTTCTCATGTAAGTGTTCTTCTGAACGAATGTATAGACTGGCTGGTAACAGACAGGGATGGCATCTATGTGGACTGCACTCTTGGCGGTGCAGGACATTCTGCTGAAATCGTTTCGCATCTGTCGGATCAAGGACGTCTGGTAGGTATCGATCAGGATGACGATGCGTTGGCTGCAGCGTCAGAACGGTTAAAGGATGCGGCCTGCAGAGTGGATATTGTCAAATCCAATTTTAAGGATTTAACGAATGTATTGCGAAGGCTGGAGATAGAAAACGTAACTGGTATCCTTTTTGATCTGGGAGTTTCCTCCTATCAGCTGGATACACCGGAACGGGGATTTTCCTACATGCACGAAGGTCCTTTGGATATGAGGATGAACCAGGATGCTGCACTGACTGCGGATATTATTGTGAATACATACAGTGAAGCAGAACTGACGGGACTGATCTGGCGGTACGGTGAAGAACGCTGGGCGAAGCGGATTGCTCAGTTTATTGTAACGGAAAGGCAAAGAAAACCGCTGCATACTACCGGGGAACTGGTTGAGGTCATTAAAAAGGCCATTCCCAAAGGCGCCCGTAAAGACGGACCCCATCCGGCCAAGCGGACGTTTCAGGCTTTGCGGATTGAAGTGAATGACGAACTGAACATCCTGGACCGGGTGGTAGAGGATGCAGTGAACGCATTGAAGCCGGGAGGACGGGTCGGCGTCATTACCTTCCAGTCACTGGAAGACCGGATCGTGAAACAGAAGCTGGCGCAGTTGGCCAGAGGATGTATCTGTCCGCCCCACATGCCTTGTGTATGTGGCAGAAAACCGCTGATCGGAAAACCGGGAAGCCTGGTTCCCGGTGAGAAAGAAATCGAAATGAATCCCAGGGCACGGAGCGCAAGGCTCCGTTTTGCAGAGAAACTGTAAATCGTCTGTTTGCAAAAGAGAAATAATCTTCACATTGGTGAATTAAATCATAAAATGAAAGCGGGCTTACCATGTTAGCAAGAAAATACAACAATGAAGAGCAGTGGACACAATCGGAACGGGAACGGTTAAGGGAGCTTGATGAGCAGAAGCAACGTCGGCAGCGTATCCGGAAGGCTAATTATAAATTGTTCCGCCGCCGTCTGTTTGTTACGGTAGGTATAGTGTTAGCCATGTATTTTGCCACGGTTATGCGTAGTGCTGCCCTGGTTTCAGCGGGGAACCATCTGATCAGTCTGCAGAATCAGGAGTCCCAGCTGATAGCTAAGAATGCGGAACTGAAAATCGAGGTAGACCAGCTGAAAGGCCCGGAACGAATCACGTCGATTGCAGAAAAACAGTTAGGGATGAAAGTTGCGCGCAGCAACATTTATGTAAAAGCTATTAATCAATAGGTTATCGTTAAGAAAAAAGACGATCGGATCTTGTGCTTACCGTAGCCTTTTAAAATTATGAGTGAGAAAGAAAAATGAATTTTGAGAGGCAGCCTGTCCGGGCTGCCCTTTCAATTTAGGACGATAAATTCGGGTCGGGTGGAACAAAAGCCGGTAACAAAAATCCGAAAAGGGGGATTTGATTATGCAGAAACAATTGCAGCATTTGGTTGCTTTGCTGCCGGAAGTTAATGTGACAGGCGGGATAGATAAAGTAATAACCGATATTACGGCAGACTCCCGCGTGGTGCAGCAGGGAAGCCTGTTTATCGCGTTGAAAGGAGTCCATGCGGACGGGCATACATTTTTGGCAAAAGCAGCGGAGGCCGGCGCGGCCGCTGCATTGGTGGAAGATATTCCTGCTGCTGTACCGGAAGGACTGACGCTGCTGCAGGTTCAGGATGTGCGGGCGGCGATGGAAATCGTTGCACCCTGGTTTTTTGATTATCCCGGCAAGACCATGCGCATGATTGGCGTGACCGGGACCAACGGAAAGACTACCAGTACCAACATTATCCGCCAGGTGCTGAAAAGCGCGGGCTGTCAATGCGGCATGATCGGTACTATCAATGTAATGATCGGTGAAGAAAGTATAGTATCCCACAATACGACGCCGGACGTGGTGGATCTGCAGAAGTTTCTGTACCGCATGAAAGAAGCAGGCTGTCAGTATGTGGTGATGGAGGTGTCTTCTCATGCCCTGGCCCTGAAACGGGTGGCGGGTATCGAATACGATACAGCTGTGCTGACCAATATCACGGAAGACCATCTGGATTTCCATAAGACCATGGAAGCTTACCGGGATGCCAAGAGCCTGTTGTTTGAGCATCTGACTGACGGCAATAAAGGTAATAAGACGGCAATATTCAATGCCGATGAGCCTGCCAGCAAAATCATTGCGGCGCGGACGAAAGCTCCGTATCTTACCTATGGAATGGGGAAAGAGAACGACATTTATCCTCTTTCCTATGAAGTGGGGGCCAAAGGCATGCATCTGTGCCTCCATACGCCGGCGGGAGATATGGACCTGCGGCTTAACATTACCGGCAAGTTTAACGTATACAACGTTATGTGCGCGGTAGGAGCGTTGCTGGCGGAAAAAATTGATAAAGAGGAGATCGAAAAAGTACTGAACGGTTTTGCCGGAGTGCCGGGTCGTTTCCAGCTGGTGGAGGCCGGCCAGCCGTACACGGTCATCGTGGATTATGCCCATACGCCGGACGGGCTGGAAAATGTACTGAATACGGCGCGGCTGATTACCAAAGGCCGACTGTGGGTGGTATTCGGCTGCGGAGGCGACCGGGATAACAGGAAACGTCCTATTATGGGCGGCATTGCGTTGCAACTGGCAGACGATGTAGTGGTAACCTCAGATAATCCCCGCAGCGAGGATCCGGAAAAAATCATTGATCAGATTGAGGTGGCGTTGAAGCCGGTACCGGAAGGAAAAACGGTAACTCGGATCGCAGACCGCAAAGAAGCCATTCATTATGCTCTGGCCCATGCAGGGGATAAGGATGTAATCATGATTGCCGGCAAGGGACATGAGAATTACCAGATCCTGAAAGACAGGACGATCCATTTTGACGATAAGGAAGTAGTGGAAGAATACTGGAAAGGGAAAAAAGTATGATTACGTTACGGGAAATTGTGGCTGCAACGGGAGGCCGGTGCGACTTTGCCGGAGATTCGGATTTTACCGGTATCAATACAGATACGCGGACAATTCAGAAGGGTGAATTGTTTATTGCACTGAAGGGAGAAACCTTTGACGGCCACGCCTATGCGGCCAGGGCTGTGGAAAACGGTGCGGCAGGTATCCTGGCGTCACGGAATGTGAAAGTGCCGGAAGGAATTCCGGTGGTGTACGTGGAAGATACACTAAAAGGTTATCAGGATATCGCCCATGCGTACCGTATGAAGTTTCCACAGTTAAAAGTAGTGGCCATTACCGGTTCCAACGGCAAGACATCTACTAAGGATATGGTGGCGGCGGTGCTTTCTTCACAGTACCGTGTAATCAAGACGCAGGCTAATTTTAACAACGAAATCGGTTTGCCCCGGACATTGCTGAGCATTCAACCAGATACGGAAATTGCGGTGGTAGAGATGGGGATGCGCGGGCTGGGCCAGATAAAAGCCATGTGCGCAATTGCCCGGCCTGATGTGGCTGTGATTTCCAACGTGGGTTCCACTCATGTGGGAGAACTGGGAAGTCTGGATAACATTGCAAAAGCAAAAAGTGAGATTCTGGAGGATCTGCCTGCAAACGGATTCGCAGTATTGAATGGGGACCTTCCCAGGGTACGTGCCATGGAAAAGAAACTCCATACAGGCGTAAGCTGGTTCGGGTTTACGGAAGCGGATGATGTAAGGGCGGAAAACGTGGAGATTACCGCTGACGGGAGTCGCTTTGTCTGCAATACAGAAGAGGGGAAAACGGCATTTTTTATCCCGCAGATTGGGGAACATAATGTGATGAATGCCTTATCTGCTATTGCAGTGGGGAGGTATTTTGGTGTACAATTAAATAATATAAAAACTGCGTTACAGGGAACAGTACTGACGGGAAGCCGGCAGGAACTGCTGCGCTTTGGCAGTTATACAGTAATCAATGATGCCTATAATGCAAGTCCGGCTTCTATGGAAGCTGCCTTTGCCACGCTGGCAAGGCTGAAACTGAGCGCGAAGCAACCGTGCCGTGCCCTTGCGGTGGTGGCGGATATGCTGGAACTGGGGGATACTTCTGCGGAAGCCCACAGGAGCGTTGGCAGGATGGCTGCAGCGGCAAAGACGGATATCCTGTTAGGCTATGGAAATGAAACAAAAGAAACGATTCGCGAAGCGGTCAAAGAAGGTGTCGCGGCATATCATTTTGCAGACAGGCAGGGGGCGGCTGGCAAGCTGGCCGAAATCCTTCAGCCTGGAGACATTGTACTGCTGAAAGGTTCGCATTCCATGCAGGTAGCGGGTATCATCGACCTGGTTTTTAAAAAATAGAAGAGATAATATAAATTTGCAGTTTATCTGGAAATGTCCGGCGTTTCAAGGCATTTTCTGAATTCTGCCTTGGAAAGTCTGGTGCACATATGGATGTTACGGGCATGCAGGTTCTGGGGGCGCTTTTAACGGCCCTGGTTGTATGCGCAGCGTTAGGACCGGTGCTGATACCGGTTCTTCATAAATTGAAGTTTGGACAGAGTATCCGTGACGTAGGCCCTGCCAGTCACATGAAAAAAAGCGGTACGCCTACCATGGGCGGTATTATGATGCTGTGCGGTCTGTTTATTGCGATGGTAGTCTGGAACCGCTTTACACCGTTGATTGTTATTGCATTTGTACTGACATTCGGACACGCGTTGATCGGTTTTCTTGACGATTATATCAAAGTCGTGATGAAACGGAATCTGGGTCTGACAGCGAAACAGAAACTGGCCCTGCAGATTGCGCTGGCCATGGCGTATATATATTATGTGGAACAGCATGCAGGAGCCTCCGGGACGGATTTGTGGATCCCGGGAACAGCAATTACGATACATACGGGCTGGCTGTATTACGTGCTTGTACTGCTTCTTCTGGTAGGAACGACCAATGCGGTCAATCTGACGGATGGGCTGGACGGGCTGGTTTCCAGTGTCAGCATACCGGTTATGCTTGCATATTCCTATATAGCCTGGCAGGCAGGCGAAGGGGATCTGTGCCTGTTTGCTGCGGCAGTCCTGGGAAGCTGTCTGGGCTTTCTGGTGTGGAACCGTCATCCGGCCAAAGTCTTTATGGGCGATACAGGCTCCCTGGCTTTAGGGGGAGCGGTGGCATCGCTGGCTTTATTGACCCATACGGAAATCCTGCTGGTGATTATAGGCGGGATGTATGTTTTGGAAGCATTGTCTGTCATTATGCAGGTTGCATATTTCAAGCGCACCGGCGGCAAGCGAATTTTTCGCATGACGCCTATCCATCACCATTTTGAACTGGGTGGCTGGAAAGAGACGAAGGTTGTAACGGTGTTTACCCTGGCAAGTTGTGTTTTCTGCCTGGCTGGCCTGGGACTTTGGCTTTTGGGGAAGGGTGGCATGTAATATGTCCGGAATAGAAAAAGTTATGGTGTTTGGCGCCGGTATCAGCGGCAAAGGCGCGGCTATGGAACTGGCGGAACAGGGAAAGACCGTTTTCCTGTATGACGATACGCCAAAAGAGCTGGAACCCGGACTGGCGGAGAGCCTGAAGCGAAATGGAGGCGGGTTTGCCAGCGGCAATATCGAAGAAATTTTGCAACAGGTACAGCAGGTTGTTCTTTCGCCGGCCGTCCCGTACAATCTTCCTGTTCTGCAGAAAGCAAGAGAAAACGGTGTCGAGGTGATCGCGGAAATCGAGTCGGCCTGGCGTAATTATGCCGGGCATATGGTTGCGATTACAGGAACTAACGGGAAAACCACGACTACGACCCTTGTAGGTGAAATGCTGAAGACCCTGCCTGTAAAAACGGCGGTGGGCGGCAATATCGGTCTGGCTTTGTCCAGAGAAGTAAAAGGACTGGATCGGAACAGCTGGGTGGCCGCGGAAGTTTCCAGTTACCAGCTGGAAGGAATCAAAGATTTCCGTCCGGATGTAGCAGCTATCCTGAACCTGACTCCGGATCACATGGAACGGCATAAGACTATGGAGGAATATGCCCGTTGCAAACGGAAAATTTTTGCTAACCAGACCGCAAAACAGATCACGATTTTAAACTATGATGACCCGGAAGTCCGTACCTGGGGGAAATATTCCAAAGGTACATTGTGCTATTTCAGCCGGAAGGCCGTGTTGCCGGAAGGCGTATATATGAAGGGCGGAAGTTTCTTTATCAGGTGGAAGAACGAGGAAAAAGAAATCTGCCATAAGGACGAGCTCCAGATTTTTGGGGCCCATAATGAAGAAAATGTGCTGGCGGCCATTGCCTGCTGCTTTTTTGCAGGAGTGACCCCGGATACTATGCGTAAGACGCTGCTGGAATTCAGGGGCGTGGAACACAGAATAGAGTATGTAACGACGATTCACGGTGTTCCGTATTATAACGATAGTAAAGCTACCAATACGGATTCCGTGATCAAAGCATTGGAGGCATTCACTAACGGACATATTGTCCTTCTGGCTGGAGGGCATGACAAAATGACCCCGCTGGGACCGATGATGGACCTGATCCGGGAAAAGACGGATCTGCTGATCCTGTTAGGCGAAGCCAAAGAACGTTTCTATCAGGCGGCAGTTGCGGCCGGGGTAGAAAATATTGTTGTGGTGGATACGTTCAAAGAAGCGGTTGACACAGCGTATGCCAAAGCCAAAGCGCCCCAGGTGGTGTTGCTGTCGCCGGCCTGTTCTTCCTTTGACATGTTCCATGATATGGGTGAACGGGGACGCTATTTTAAAAAGCTCGTACACGAACTGAAAGATAAAGTATAATACGCAATACAGACTGCCGTCATGCGGCAGCGGAATGGAGACAACAATCAGATGAAGATCATTGTATCCGGCGGCGGTACCGGTGGACATATCTACCCGGCGCTGACCATTGCGGATACCATAAAAAAACTGTATCCGGAAGCAGAGATACGTTTTGTCGGCACGACCCACGGCTTGGAAAAAGATCTGGTGCCCCGCGCCGGATATCCCATAGATTTTATTGATGTGCAGGGATTTAAGCGGAGCCTGAGCACGGACACGTTCCGTTCGATTTATAAGTTGTTCACGGGTCTTGGGGATGCAAAAAAACTCTTGGACAGGCATAAACCGGACCTGGTTATCGGTACCGGAGGCTATGTTTGCGGCCCCATTGTATTTCTGGCGGCTATGAAAGGGATTCCGGCCTGTGTGCAGGAACAGAATGCCCTGCCGGGAGTGACTAACAAAATTTTATCGCATTTTGTGAAAACGATTTTTCTAGGATACAAAGAAGCGGACAAGTATTTTAAGGGAAAAGCACGAAAGGTCTTTACCGGAAACCCGATCCGGGAGGAGATTTTAAGCCATACACGGTGGGAAGCGTTGCGTTTTTTCCAACTGGATGTAAATAAAAAGACCATCCTGATTGCCGGCGGCAGCCTGGGCGCTGCTTCGATCAACAAAGCTGCGTTCCGGCTGGAAAAGGAACTGTCAGGCAGGGACGATGTACAGGTTCTGCATGCTACCGGGAAAAATAATTACGAAGCCTACAGGAAACAGATTGAGGAAGCGGGTGGATTCAAATCGAATATCCACGTTTCTGCCTATTTATATGATATGCCGATGGCACTGGCTGCAGCCGATCTGGCAGTGTTCCGGGCCGGAGCTATCGGGCTGGCGGAACTGACTGCCCGGGGTATCCCGTCTATCCTGGTCCCGTTCCCTTACGCTACGGCCAATCACCAGGAATTCAACGCCAGGGCGTTAGAGGCGGCTGGCGCGGCACAGGTGATCCTGGACAGGGAACTGAATGGGGATATCCTGCAGGAAAAGGTGGAGCGGCTTTTGCATCAGGAAAGGGAATTGCGGCAGATGAAACTTGCCGCTGGCAGGGCAGGCCGGCCTGAAGCCGCTATGGATATTGCAAAACAGGCAGTTGCTTTGATAAATACAAGGAAACGCTGATTACAAAAAATGAATTCTGTCAGCGGTTTCCAAAACGAAGGCGGAGGTAAAGCAGATGTTGGACAATTACAGACATATCCACTTTATCGGTATCGGAGGAGCCGGGATGAGTGCGTTAGCGTATGTACTGGTAAAACGCGGCTTTGATGTTACAGGCTCCGATCTGCAGGTCGGGCATATGGCTTATGAACTGGCTGAAGCGGGTGCTTTAGTATACATGGGTCATGACGAGTGCCAGACCGAAGGAGCAGAGGCGGTTGTTGTTTCCTCAGCGATTCCTAAGACGAACCCGGAACTGGCGGCTGCCCGTGCCAAGAATATTCCTGTTTTGCATCGCAGCGATGTATTGATGGAGCTTTTGAACGGTTCGGGAACAAAGGGAGTCGCTGTAGCCGGGGCACATGGCAAGACGACGACCAGTGCTATGATCGGTGTTATCGCGTCAGAAGCCGGAATCGATCCCACGGTTGTGATCGGCGGCGACGTAGCAGCCCTGGGCGGTAACGCACGAAACGGGGAAAGCGATTGGGTCGTGGCGGAAGCAGACGAAAGCGACGGATCGTTCTTAAAGTTTACACCCTATATTCCTGTGATTACTAATATTGAAGACGATCATCTGGATCATTACGGAACGGAAGAAAATATTTATCAGGCTTTTAAAGAGTATCTTTCACACATGAAGGAAGGCGGGACAGCTGTTTTGTGTCTTGACAATGCGAAGGTGCGCCGCCTGTCTGAAGAAACAGAACGCAGGTTTATTACCTACGGGTTGACGGATGACTGTGATTATTACGCGAAGGACATCCGCCACAGCCTGGAAGGAACCGACTATGATTTGTACCATAAAGGCGTGAAACTGGTCTCCGTACATCTGATCGTGCCGGGCAAACATAATGTGCTGAATTCGCTGGGCGCTTTTGCAGCGTCCACTCTGATGGGGGTTGCAACCGAAACGATTGTGGCTGCACTGGCAAAGTTCTCCGGTGCCAAACGGCGTTTTGAAACCAAAGGGAAAGAAAACGGAATCTGGATCGTTGACGATTACGCCCATCATCCTACAGAAATCGGTGCCACGCTTCAGGCGGCGAAGGAAACAGGGGCCAAACGGATCGTATGCGTCTTCCAGCCCCACCGTTACAGCCGGACGAAACTTCTGTATGAAGAGTTCTGCAAATGCTTTTCCAATTGTGACAAACTGATTCTGACGCACATTTATTCTGCCGGTGAGGATCCAATCCCCGGTATTAACGGAAAAGTTCTGGCAGAGTCCATAAAAGTAACGACAGGGCAGGATGTTATATATATCGACAATTTTTCCAGGGTGGAAGAGCATCTGTTTAAAAACTGCAAAGAGGGCGATCTGGTGATTACCATGGGCGCCGGCGATGTATTCCGGATCGGTGAAGAGCTGGTAAAAGAATTCAGGCAAATAGAAAAATAGAATGGGGAAAAACATGGATAAAGAAAAAACAGTTGCCGTCGTGATGGGCGGTCCTTCAGCGGAAGAGAAGATTTCGCTGTCCACGGGGCATGCGATGGCAGAGGCATTACGCGGGAAAGGATATCATGTAAAGGAGATTCGTCTGGTACCGCATGAGTTTTCCGAACAGGTGAAGGAAAGCGGCGCGGACGTGGTAGTGATTGCCGTGCACGGTTTATATGGCGAGGATGGCAGGCTGCAGAGTGCGCTGGAGATGATGGGGGTTCCCTATACAGGATCCGGTGTGCTGGCCAGCTCCGTCAGTATGAATAAACTGACTGCCAAACGGGTATTTCTGGGCAGCGGTATTCCTACGCCGGATTATATTTTCCTGCACCGCCGTGACCGTGGGAAACAGGATATGGTCAAAGCGATTACAGATAAATTTTCCCTGCCTGTAGTAGTCAAACCGGTATCCCAGGGCAGTTCCCTTGGCGTTACCATTGAAAAGGAAATTTCGGGCCTGCAGAAAGCATTGGACGAAGCATTTCAGTATGATGAAGAAGTACTGGTTGAGGAATATATCGCAGGACAGGAGACGTCTGTGTGCATGATCCGCCGGAAAGACGGCTCCGTGAAAGTCTGGCCTGTGGTCCTGATACATCCTCATGCGGAATGGTATGATTTTAACGCAAAATATTCCGCTGGCGGTGTGGATCACCTTGTACCGGCGCCGCTGCCGGAAGAAATAACCCGGACTTTGAAAGACATTTCCGTAAAAGCCTATGAAGTATTAGGCTGTTCCGGCGTGGCCCGGACAGACTGTATGATCGGGGAAGACGGCAGATGTTATGTACTGGAGATGAATACCGTCCCCGGCATGACGCCTACCAGCCTTGTACCGGATGCGGCCAGGGCAGAAGGCACGGACTTTGGCGATTTGTGCGAAATGATATTGGAAACCGCGCACCTGTAAGGAATTGTGAAACAGTGCAGTTCCGGAGGCTTGGTAAATGAGTTCTTCTCATGAAAAATTACAGGAAGACCGCCGTCGCAGGCGGCTGAACAATATAATATGGCTTTTGGGGCTGCTTGTTTTTGCGGTTGCCATCGTAGCAGGCTGGAGGCACATCCACCGGCCTGACTTTGCATTTGGCGATATCGTAATTCATGGCAGCAAACAGTTTACCCCGGGAAAGATTCTGGAGATGGCAGGATCCGGGAAACCTGTAAACCTGTTTCGGGTATCAAAAAGTAAAATTGTTGCAGCCCTGCAGGGGGATGTAAGGGTTGAGAGTGCGGAAGCGCATTACGATTTCCCTTCTGTCCTGAATGTTTATATCAAAGAACGTAAGCCCGCCTTGTATGTAGTAACAGATTATGGCAATTACGCGAAACTGGACAGGACTGCGCTGGTCATGGATATGACGGACGGTATCAGGGACGCTTCCGTGCCCCGTCTGGCCGGTGTTGCCTGCGGTAATGCATTTATCGGGGATACACTGGAGAACGATACGATCCAGGAAGTGCTGAAGTTTCTGGAAAAACTGCAGCCGGACGCAAAGGAACAGATTGCAGACCTGAGTGTGGATGCGGAAAAAAAGCTGATTTTACACATGCGGTACGGGTTCCCTGTGATTTTGGGCCCTGTGAATGAACTGGCGGGGAAAGCGGAGCTGTTTATGACGGTTTTCAACGAGATGAAGGGGAAAAAAGTACAAATTGACTATATGGATCTGCAGTACAGCAAACCCTTTGTCCGGCTCAGAAATCAGGAGCAGTAAGAAAAGAGGATAGCAGGAATGATGACAGTAAAAAATAAACATACCAGAATATTAATTTTTCTGGTATGTATTATTTTGGGATTTATGATCACAATGCAGCTGAAGTCTCATAATCAGCATCAGAATGTGGCGGTGCAGCGTGCGGAAGATCTGACGGTACGCCTGAAAGAAGTACAGGCAGACCGGGACAAGCTGGCCAAAGAACTGGAAGAATACAGAGCGGGCCGGATTTCCGGAGCGGCACAGAAAGAGATGGATGAACTGAAAGCACGGGCGGGTGAGACCGTCATGGAAGGAAAGGGAATAGTTTTTACCCTGGATGACAGCAAACAGGCTGCCAAGGGAGGGGAGAACAAGAACCTTTATATCATTCATGACGAAGATCTGCTTCGCGTAATCAATGAGCTGCGCTCTGCCGGTGCAGAAGCCATTTCCCTGAACGGGCAGAGACTGATCGGCTCCAGCGAGGTCCGCTGTGTCGGTCCTACCGTCCTTGTAAATGAAAGAAGACTGGCATCGCCTTTTGTGATTTCTGCGATCGGCGATCCCCAGACGCTGGAGAGCTCGCTGAAATTGAGGGGTGGCGTTATCGAGAATTTTAAATTCTGGGGTATCAAGGCGGAGGTCGTACAATCGGATAAAGTCAGGATTCCGGCCTTCAAAGGAAAACGGACTTTTGAGTTTGCTAAAATTGTGAGCGAAGAAGAAAAAAAGGAAGCAGGTCAGGCTGCAGCGGATGCAAAAGGGACTGCTGATAATCAGACCGGGGAATCTTCGCAGAAAACCGCGGGAGGTGCCCAATGATCTATGCAGTGATCGGCCTGATTTTTGGCATTATCGGCGGTATCCTGACTCCGGGTTTTATACCGAAAATTTATGCTCCCTATTTTTCCGTAGCGCTGATGGCGGGGTTGGATACTGCGTTCGGCGGACTCCGTGCGGCGATGGAAGGCGATTATGATAACGTCGTGTTCCTGTCCGGATTTTTCGTCAACATCGTTATGTCAGTTTTTCTTTGCTATGCAGGCATCATGATGGATATTGATTTTTACCTGATTGTAATCCTTGTACTTGGTATGCGCATTTTTAATAATCTTGCCATCATCCGCCGGCTGTATCTGAAAAAATAAAGGCAAATTTTGAAATAAGTTTGAACTCATGAAAAGTAAGAAGGAAAAACCGTTCTTTATCTTGAATTTCTTTTCAGTTTCTGCATAATGTACTTTTTTATTTTTGAATTGAATGGTATAATAACAACAAGTAGTATTATTTAGTAGGGGGAAACCGAATATGTTTGAAGATATTATGAATAATCCGGTTGATTCTGGCATTACTCCTGAAACACTGGCTAAGATTAAAGTCGTTGGCGTAGGCGGCGGCGGTAACAATGCGGTAAACCGCATGATTACGTCCGGTCTTCAGGGCGTAGATTTTATTGCGGTAAACTGTGATGCCCAGGCACTGCTTTTGTCCAAAGCACAGAACCGTATCCAGATTGGCGAAAAGCTGACCAAGGGGTTAGGCGCAGGCGCCAATCCGGAAATCGGTCAGAAAGCCGCGGAAGAATCCAGGGAAGTCCTGATTGAGCAGCTGCGCGGCGCGGACATGGTTTTTGTTACCGCAGGTATGGGCGGCGGTACGGGAACCGGCGCGGCTCCCATTGTGGCAGAATGCGCCCGTGAAGCCGGCGCGCTGACAGTAGGCGTGGTCACCAAACCGTTTTCTTTTGAAGGAAAGCGCCGGATGAACCAGGCGGAAGCCGGTATCGTAAATTTAAAGGACCGCGTGGATACGCTGATTACGATTCCGAATGACCGGCTGCTGCAGGTAATTGACCGCAGGACCAGTATGCTGGATGCGTTCCGCATCGCGGACGATGTACTGCGTCAGGGCGTTCAGGGCATTTCCGATTTGATCTCCGTGCCCGGTCTGATCAACGCGGACTTTGCAGACGTAAAAACGATCATGTCGAATGCAGGTTCTGCCCTGATGGGGATTGGTACTGCAAAAGGTGAAAATGGTGCGGTTGAAGCGGCTGAGGCGGCTATCAAGAGCCCGTTGCTGGAAGCATCGATTGAAGGGGCCCGGGGCGTGTTGTTTAACATTACCGGCGGTAAAGACCTGACCCTGTTTGATGTGACGGAAGCTTCGAATATTATCACGGAAGCAGTGGATCCGGATGCCAATATTATCTTCGGTGCGGTCATCGACGAAAAACTGGATGATGAAATCCGCGTAACCGTTATTGCTACCGGTTTTAACGGAAAGAATCCGGTTTTGACGGGACAGGCGCCTATCAAGATGGCTGGTACTAAAATGACGCAGCGTCAGACCACTCCTAAACCGGCTGCTCCTAAGCCGGCCGTTCAGAAACCGCAGCAGCCGGCGCCTGCGGCGGGGCAAAAGCCAATCATTAATCCTTCCCCGTTTGGTTCAACACCGGAAGTTCCGCCCTGGATTCGCTGAGTATGTAAAATAACACGCGGCAGTGTAATACTGCCGCTTTGTTATATTCTGTCTCCGGCTTTGTTCTTTTTATATTCCGTAAGGAAAGGAATGTGTACCTATGAGATGTCCGTTTTGTTCTTTTGAAGACAGTCGTGTCATTGACTCCCGGTCTGTGGAAAACGGCGCGTCGATCCGCCGCCGCAGGGAATGCCCGCAATGTAGCAGGCGCTTCACGACCTATGAAAAATACGAAGAGACTCCGCTGGTGGTTAATAAAAAAGATGGGCGGAGGGAATTGTTTGACAGCTCAAAACTGTTTAACGGGCTCCTGAAAGCTTTTGAAAAACGCCCTGTTTCTGTAGAGACCATTCAGGATATGGCGCATGAAATTGAAAGGGAACTGCGCCTGAAAGGGGAATCGGAAGTGACCAGCCGGGAAATTGGGGAGCTGGTCATGGAGCATCTGGAAAAAACGGATCAGATTGCCTATGTACGCTTCGCCTCGGTTTACCGGCAGTTTGCGGATGTGCAGAACTTTATGCAGGAACTGCAGCGGATCATGGCAAACAATAAAAAAGAAGAAAGTAAGAAATAACTGGTTTCTCATATAATAAAAAGCACCGATAGTTATCGCCCGGCAGTTCCATGCAAAGTATATGGAAGAAGGGAGACAATTATCGGTGCTTTAATATTAAGGAAACAAAAAAACCTGCCTACATGGTAAGCAGGATAATTTTGTAAGCACAATTACTGTACCTTGTTCACTTTTTTAGCCAGTTTAGATTTTTTGCGGGCAGCAGCATTTTTGGAAATAACACCGCTCTGGGCCGCTTTATCCAGCAGGCTGGAAGCGTTCTTTAACGTTACTTCGGCTTCTGCTTTATTTCCTTCAGCAACCTGTGCTTCTACTTTTTTTGCAGCAGTACGAACAGCGCTCTTTTCAGCTGCGTTTTTTGCGCGACGTTCAGCATCGGTCTTTACGCTGCGGATAGAGGATTTAATGTTAGGCAATGGATTCACCTCCTACAAATAACTTTTACCAAAGTATTTTACCACGTGCGTTTACTTTATGCAAGCTGATTTTACAGAGATGTATTCAAAATCCCAAAATATTTTACCACAAAAAGCCAAATATACGATATAATATCAAAGAAACGATGAAAACAGGATAGACATCTGTGTGTTTTCAACAGCTATCCTGCCAGATCAAAGGCTGCTTCAGCTTTTCTATTGAAGCAGCGGATCCATATACAGAAAGGAGCGGCATAAGCCGCAAAGATCATATGCAGAAAGACCATATCCGTAATTTTTCGATTATCGCACATATCGACCACGGCAAATCCACACTGGCCGACCGGCTGATCGAGATGACCGGCACCTTATCCAAACGGGAGATGGAAGAACAGATCCTGGATTCCATGGACCTGGAACGGGAGCGGGGCATCACCATCAAGGACCAGGCGGTGCAAAGCATCTACCGTGCCAAAAACGGGGAAGACTACATGCTGAATTTTATCGATACCCCCGGGCATGTTGACTTCAATTATGAAGTGTCCCGTGCGTTGGCAGCCTGCGAAGGCGCGCTGCTGGTCATTGACGCCAGCCAGGGCATCGAGGCCCAGACGCTGGCCAATACGTACCTAGCGTTAGATAATAATCTGGAAATCATTCCTGTCATCAACAAGATCGACCTGCCCAGCGCTGACCCGGACAAAGTGCGTAAGGAAATTGAAGATGTAATAGGCATAGACGCCAGCGAGGCGGTGCTGTGCAGCGCCAAGACCGGGGAAGGGGTAGAGGATATCCTGGAAGCTATTGTCCAGCGGATTCCCGCCCCGGAAGCAGATGACGACAAACCGTTGAAAGCACTGGTGTTTGATTCTAAATTTGACTCCTACAAAGGTGTGCTTTTATATTTACGTGTCTATGACGGAACGATCCGCAAGGGCATGAAGATTGAAATGATGGCCACCGGCGCTACCTATGAAGTGACGGAGGTGGGCGTGTTCAAACCGTCTCCGGTGAATGTGGATGTGCTGCGGGCCGGCGAGGTAGGTTTTCTGGCCGCAGCAATCAAAACGGTGGGCGAGGCCCGGGTAGGCGACACGGTGACGGATGCGGTCCATCCCGCCGACGAACCGCTGCCGGGCTATCGCAAAGCTACGCCCATGGTGTTCTGCGGTCTGTATCCGGTAGAAAATACGGATTACGATAATCTGCGGGACGCATTGGAAAAACTTCATCTGAATGACGCATCCCTGCTGTTTGAACCGGAGACATCCACGGCGTTAGGCTTTGGGTTCCGTTGCGGCTTTCTGGGCCTGTTGCACATGGATGTCATCAAGGAAAGACTGGAACGGGAATATAAGTTAGACCTGATCACCACCGCGCCGAACGTGGTGTATCAGATCAATAAAACTAACGGGGATATCGAACTGGTGGATAACCCTTCCGCGTTTCCGGATCCGACCGTGATTGCAGAGGTTGCAGAACCCTACGTTACAGCGACTATCATCGTTCCGAAAGATTACGTTGGGGCGGTTATGGAATTATCCCAGGAAAAACGCGGGGAATATCAGAACATGACCTATCTGGACGAGGAGCGGGTCATGATCCATTATTCGCTGCCGCTTTCCGAAATCATTTACGATTATTTTGACCGGCTGAAAAGCTGCAGCCGGGGGTACGCGTCCCTGGATTACGAATTGTCCGGCTATAAACCCAGCGATCTGGTGAAGGTGGACATCCTCCTGAACGGAGATCAGGTGGACGCGCTGGCGGCCATCGTACACCGGGATAATGCCCAGGTGCAGGGCCGCAAGCTGGTGGAACGGCTGCGCAGCCTGATCCCCCGCCAGCAGTTCTCCATTCCGGTGCAGGCGGCCATCGGCAATAAAGTCATCGCCCGGGAAGACGTGGCGGCGCTGCGCAAAGACGTGCTGGCCAAATGCTATGGCGGCGACATCAGCCGGAAACGCAAGCTGCTGGAAAAACAGAAAGCCGGTAAAAAACGCATGAAGCAGGTGGGCACGGTGGAACTGCCCCAGGAAGCCTTCATGGCGATTTTAAGCATGGATAAAAAGAAATAAAGAAAACGCCGCACCGTTTTGATTGTGCGGTGTTTCCTGAATGGCGGAGTAAGCAATGGAACGCTGGGAACAATTCCAAGGGGTATATGTACATACCCCTTTTTGTTTGCAAAAATGTTTATACTGTGATTTCCCATCCTATGCGGGATTTCCGGAAGAGGTGCGGCAGCAGTATGTGGATGCGCTGTGCAGGGAAATCGAAGTTCGCTCGTTGCAACGGGAGTTACCTGTTGCCAAAGGGGCGACGGTTTATTTTGGCGGGGGAACGCCGACCGTTCTTTCCGTGGAACAAATTCAGAAAATCGTTGCCTGTCTGAAACAGTGCGACTGGTGGAATGATCCGGCAGAAGCGACCATTGAAGCGAATCCCGGAACCGTGGATGCGGAAAAGCTGTGTGCCCTGCGTGAAATTGGATTTGACCGGATTAGTTTGGGCGTGCAGTCGCTGCAGGACAACGAGTTGCGGGCGCTGGGCCGGATCCATACGGCGGAGCCGGCTGTCCGGGCGGTGAAAGAGGCAAAGCAGGCTGGCTTTTCACGAATTAACGTGGATCTGATGTCGGGCATACCAGAGCAGACGCTGGAGTCGTTCCGTAACACGCTGGACAGGATATTACATTTAGATTTGTCTCATGTTTCCGTGTACAGCCTTATCCTGGAAGAAGGGACGCCGTTGGAAAAGCTGGTCGCAGAGGGTAACGTCATATTGCCGGATGAAGAAGCATCATATAATATGTATGAAATGACAACGGACGTTTTGGCCAGAGCAGGCCTGCAGCGGTATGAAATTTCCAATTACGCAGTGCCGGGGCAGGAGTCGCTGCACAATACGGTGTATTGGCATTACGAACCTTACGCTGCATTCGGCGTGGGCGCCTGTACGTTTAACAGAAAAGAACGACGGACGAATACGACTGATGTGCTGCAATATATTCAAGAATCAGCTAACCTATCGCTATCTGCTCTCAAAACTGACAGCGGCCTGTGGCAAACCGAATCCCTTGACCGTAAAACACAGGTCAGTGAAGCTATGATTATGGGTCTGCGTATGACTGAAGGCGTGAACCTGCAGAAAATACAGCAACGATTTGGTATCGATATATTGGAAAGTTATGGTAAGGATATTCAGACTCTGCTGGACAGGAAGATGGCAGAATGCGAAGGTAGAATGCTGCGTCTGACTCCATACGGTATGCAATACGGCAACCGGGCTTTTGAAGCATTTATTTGAGGTGAATGCAGGCGTTTTTTCTTTCCAACAGGACGTTCTGTTCCCAAACTATGAAGTTTGTGTGAATTGCATGGTAAAAAATAAAAATTTTACTTTTTGACTATTGACATTCTTTCGGTCCGGTGCTATTCTTACATTGTGAAAGATGTTAGCACTCTACGTATATGAGTGCTAACAAATACAGAAACATGAAGGAGGCCTGAAACAAAAGCCTCCTGAACCAAGATGAGGTGGGATTATGTTAAACGACCGTAAACGGAAAATCCTGCAGATCATCATCGAAGATTATATTGAAACTGCGGAACCGGTGGGTTCGCGAACCATTGCCCGCAAACATAACCTGGGGCTGAGTCCGGCCACCATCCGTAATGAGATGAGCGATCTGGAACTGTTAGGCTACCTTGAGCAGCCCCATACCTCGGCAGGGCGTGTTCCTTCGGCGCAGGCGTACCGCCTGTACGTGGATTCCATGAAGGAAGAACCCGGCGTGCTGACGGAAAATGATATGGCGCTGATCAACAGCTGGTATAAAGAACGCATCCGCAACATGGATGACATTTTTAAATCCACGGCCAAGATCCTGTCCCGTATGACCCAGAATGTTTCGCTGGTTCTGGCAAACAAGAAATCTACGGCCCGGTTCAAGTATCTGAAATTCCTCCCGTTGAATGATAACCAGGCAATCCTGTGTATCGTCACGGACGATGGGGCCATGGACAACGGGCTCATCGACATTCCCGCGGGGATGTCTTCCGGTGAGCTGGATTACCTGTCCGGGAAGATGAGCAACCTGTTGGAAGGCAAACCGCTGACGGAAATCACGGGAGATAAATTGCAGGAAGTATATTCGGCGGTGTCACAGGATGAAGTGATGCTGGCTTCCCTGAAGAAAGCTATCGGCCAGATTGTCGCGAAGAACAGCGAGCAGAAGGTGTTCCTGGGTGGCGCCAAGCAGCTGCTGAACCAGCCGGAGTTCCAGGATGTAAGCCGGGTGAAAGACCTGCTGGGGATTCTGGAAGAAGAAAAAGTGGTAAAAGATATCCTGAGTGCCGGGGATGATTCCGGACTGAAGGTGACCATCGGCAGCGAGAACAAGTTCACCGGCATCAAAGACTGCAGCATGGTGCAGGCCACCTACCGGCTGAACGGGCAGATCGTAGGGACCATGGCGGTGCTGGGACCTACCCGGATGGAATACCGCAAGGTCATCGCGGTGATGAATTATCTGCACAAATATCTGGAAACAATTTTAAAAAATCCGGAATGACTTTGCAGTTGCGCCGGCTTCCGGAGGAATTGGTAGCGTTGTCAGGAAGCGCGGACGGATTGCGAGAGAACCTTTCGTGAGAAAGCATCATTTATAATAGATTGTCTGAACAGAAAGAAACCCAAAAGGAGGAACTGTGTTGTTTAACAGGAAGAGTGAAGAAGAAATCCGGGAACAGGCTGACCCGAATCTGAACGAAACGGTGCAGAACGGAGAGGAAACCGTAACCGGCAACGCGCCGGAACAGGCGGAAGCCCCGGGAACCGGAAACGGGGAAGGGACGGCTGGAAATTCTGCAGAGGAAACAAAGCAGGAGGAAGCAACGGAAGAAACGCTGGAGGATGTACAGGCGAAACTGACGGCTACGGCGGCCCTGCTGAAAACAAAAGAAGAAGAAGCAACGGAAATGAAGAACCGGCTGCTCCGTCTTCAGGCAGATTTTGATAATTTCCGCCGCCGCAATACGGCCGAGCGGGAAGAGCTGGCCACCTATGTGACCATCAGCGTGGTCAACAAGTTTTTACAGATTCTGGATAACTTTGAACGGGCTGAAGCCGCAGCAGCCAACGCCGTTGATGTGCAGAGCGTGGTAGACGGCATGGCCGGCATCCAGAAACAGTTTGTAAAAACGCTGGAAGATCTGGGCGTGAAAGAGATTCCGGCCCAGGGCGAAAAGTTCAACCCCAATTTCCACGAAGCGGTGATGCGGGGGCAGAACCCGGAACTGGAAGAAGATACCATCGATATGGTTTTTGAGAAAGGCTACCAGCTCCACGACAAGGTGGTGCGCCACAGCAAGGTGCGCGTCATCAGCAACGAGTAACATTTTAATTCAGTTAAAAATTTAAGGAGGAATACATCATGTCTAAAGTAATTGGTATTGACTTAGGTACTACGAACTCTGTTGTAGCAGTAATGGAAGGCGGCGAACCTACCGTCATCACGAACCCGGAAGGCAGCCGCCTGACTCCTTCTGTAGTCGGTTTCACGAAAGACGACCAGCGGCTGGTTGGCCAGATGGCAAAACGTCAGGCAATTTCCAACCCCACACGTACCGTAAGCTCCATTAAACGGCACATGGGCGAAGCCGGTTACCGTGTGGAGATCGGCGACAAGAAATACTCCCCGGAAGAAATCTCCGCCATGATCCTGCAGAAACTGAAAGCAGATGCGGAAAAGTATCTGGGCGAGACGGTAAGCCAGGCGGTCATCACCGTACCGGCGTACTTCTCCGATTCCCAGCGCCAGGCAACCAAAGACGCCGGCAAGATCGCCGGCCTGGAAGTGCTGCGTATCATCAACGAACCGACCGCGGCTTCCCTGGCATACGGTATTGACAAGACCGACGACCATACCATCCTGGTGTATGACCTGGGCGGCGGCACCTTCGATGTCAGCATCCTGGAACTGGGCGACGGCGTATTTGAAGTAAAAGCTACCAACGGCGACACCCATCTGGGCGGCGATGACTTCGATAACCGCATCATGGACTGGATGGTTGCGGAATTCAAGAAAGAAAACGGCATCGACCTGTCCAACGACAAGATGGCGATGCAGCGTCTGCGTGAAGCAGCGGAAAAAGCCAAGATCGAACTGTCCAGCATGGTGACCACCAACATCAACCTGCCGTTTATCACCGCAGGCGCTGACGGCCCGAAACATCTGGACATGAACCTGACCCGCGCCAAATTTGAAGAAATGACGTCGGACCTGGTAGAACGGACCATTGGACCCACCAAGCGTGCGCTGAGCGACGCAGGCCTCTCCGCCAGCGATATCAACAAGGTTATCCTGGTTGGCGGTTCCTCCCGTATCCCGGCGGTACAGGAAGCCATCAAACGCGTCATGGGCAAAGAGCCTACCCGCAATGTAAACCCGGATGAATGCGTAGCCATCGGCGCTGCCATCCAGGCCGGCGTACTGGCAGGCGAAGTAAAAGACGTACTGCTGCTGGACGTAACCCCGCTGTCTCTGGGCATTGAAACCCTGGGCGGCGTGTTCACCCGCATCATCGACCGCAATACCACCATTCCGACTTCCCGGAAGCAGGTATTCTCCACGGCAACGGATAACCAGCCTTCGGTTGATATCCACGTGCTGCAGGGCGAACGCGACATGGCGGCGGACAACAAGACCTTGGGCCGTTTCGAACTGGGCGGCATCCCGGCAGCTCCCCGCGGAGTTCCGAAGATTGAAGTGGCGTTTGATATCGATGCCAACGGTATCGTAAACGTAAGCGCCAAAGACCTGGGCACCGGCAAGGAACAGAAGATCACCATCACTTCTTCCGGCACCCTGAGCAAGGACGAAGTAGACCGGATGGTGAAAGAAGCGGAAGCCAACGCGGAAGCGGACAAGAAACGCAAGGAAGGCGTAGAGGTTCGCAACCAGGCCGACTCCCTGATCTACCAGGCGGAAAAGACCATCAAAGATATGGAAGGCAAAGGCAAGGACGACCTGATTGCTAAAGTAAAATCCGCAATGGATACCTTGAAAGAAGACCTGAAGGGCAACGACAACGACAAGATCAAAGCGGACACCGAAGCGCTGACCAAACCGTTGTATGAACTGTCCGCCGAACTGTATAAGCAGGCGGAAGCCAACAAGGGCGACGCAGGTGCTGCAGGCGCAGCCGGTGCACAGGGTGCAGGCGAAAGCAAAAAGCCCGAAGACGATGTAGTTGACGCGGAAGTTGTTGACGATAAGAAATAACAGCAGCGAGATGGGATGGAACAATGGCTGAAAAGAGAGATTTTTATGAGGTGCTCGGCGTCGCGAAAGACGCCAGCGCCGATGATATTAAAAAAGCATATCGCAAGCTGGCACGCAAGTACCATCCTGATTTGAACAAGGATAATCCGGAAGCCGCTGAAAAGTTCAAGGAATGCAGCGAGGCGTATAGCGTCCTTTCGGATGAGCAGAAGCGTGCCCAGTATGACCAGTTCGGCATGGCGGCCTTTGAAAATGGCGGCGCAGGCGCCGGAGGCTTCAACGGGTTTGAAGGCTTTGGCGGATTCGGCGCAGGCGGTTTTGGCAACGGTATGGAGGACATTTTCGATATGTTCTTCGGCGGTGCCGGCGGACGCAGGGGAGGCCAGGCCAACAACGGGCCCCAGAAGGGCAGCGACCTGCGCTTTGACCTGAACCTGTCCTTCGAAGAAGCGGCCTTTGGTGTGGAAAAGGAGATTTCCCTGTACCGGGACGAGACCTGCGACCACTGCCACGGCAACGGCGCGGAACCCGGTTCCAAAGTAGAGACCTGTCCGGACTGCCACGGCACCGGTCAGATCCGCGTGGTGCAGAACACCATGCTGGGTCAGATGCAGACCGTGCGGCCCTGTCCCAAGTGCCATGGGGAAGGCAAGATTATTTCCAACCCTTGTCATGAATGCCGCGGCACAGGTACGGTTAAAAAGCAGAAGAGCCTGAAGGTAAAAGTCCCGGCCGGTGTGGCGGACGGTTCCCGTCTGCGGGTAGCCAACGAAGGAGCCGCCGGCGCCAAGGGCGGACCCAACGGCGACCTGTACGTGTATCTGTTCGTGAAGCCTCACAAGTTCTTCGAACGGGACGGCAACGATGTGTACTGCGAAGTACCAATCAACATCGTGCAGGCTTCTTTGGGCGCGGAAGTGGAAGTGCCCACCCTGGACGGCAAGGTTGTCATGAAAGTTCCGGAAGGAACCCAGCCGGGCCGGGTGATGCGCCTGCGGGGCAAGGGTATTCCGAGGCTGCGGGGAACCGGCCGGGGCGACCAGTTGGTACGGATCAAGGTCGTGGTGCCTACGAAGCTTACCGAACGGCAGAAAGCGGTGCTGCGTAACTTTGCCGATGTGGCCAAGGACAACATCAACCCGGAAGAGAAAGGGTTCCTGGACAAAATTAAAGATTTGTTTAAGTAAGAAAGCAATTGATACGGCTTGCAGTTAAATGCAGGCCGTATTTTTTGTGTATTACAAATGTCGGGCAAACTTGTAAAATATGGTGTAAAGCCTGTAAAAATGTAGACTTGGCGATAAAATTTATGATAAAATACCAATAGAACAACATGGGAATAATAAGCAAGATAATACGTAAGATAATACGCAAGATGAGGTGACGAAGTTGGAGCATTATATTCCGCCGTATACAATATCAGACAAAATGCTTGCACTCGTTTCCTCAATTTCCGAAAAGGTTGGGAAGATTACTGTTCACAAAGAGTTTGAATCGAAACCGCATCTACGGAAAAGCAACCGGATCCGTTCCATTCATTCTTCTTTGAGGATTGAAGCGAATTCCCTTTCATTAAATGAGGTCAGAGATGTAATCAATGGGCATCTTGTTCTTGGCGATCAAAAGGAAATACAGGAAGTAAAGAACGCATTCAAGGCGTATGAGAATATAGAAAAGATTAACCCTGCGAGCATCAGGGATCTGAAAGCTGTTCACAAAATTATGACGTACCGTACGGTAGCGGAATCAGGCGATTTCCGTAAAGGGGAGGAGGGTGTTTTTTCCGGCGGCAGGTGTATATTTGTCTGCCCGCCGCCTAATATGGTAAACAGTCTGATGAATGATCTGCTTTTGTGGTTGAAAACAAATGAAGGAAAAGTTCACCCACTGATTATAGCGGCGGTGTTCCATTATGAGTTTGTGTTTATCCATCCGTTTGCAGACGGAAATGGAAGGATGGCCAGGCTGTGGCATACGGTTATTTTATACAGGTGGAGAAAAGTGTTTGCATATATTCCGCTGGAGAGCCAGATCGAACGGTTTCAGGAAGCGTATTATGACGCCATTGCACGGTGCCATGTGAACGGGAATTCGGATGTGTTTATAGAGTTCATGCTTGACATGATTGATCAGATTCTGGATGAGATTATCGTTCAGGTCCAAAAAACTGACACCAAGACTTCCCAATATGTTAAGCGCATGCTGGCCTGTATGGAGTTCGAGATTCCGTATACGGCAAAGGAAATCATGGAAGCATTGGGATTAAAGTCGAAAGAGACTTTCCGGAAGAATTATATGAACCCTGCTATGGAACAGGGGCTGGTCAGGATGACTTTGCCTGATAAACCAAACAGCAGGAACCAGAGATATATAAAGCAGTAGTTCCCCTGTTAAAAAAATTGGTCATTCCAATGACCAACTTTTTTACGGAAACCAGCATGGATACAGGGGTTTCGCCCCAGTGTTTCTTAATATATAAAGAGTGACAGTTTGTATGTCTGTACAGGCGAAGCCGAAAGATACAACTGTCAAACTGCAAGTTACGCAGGGGTACTAAGTTTTCCCCGCCGAAACAGGGGTTTTACATTTTCCGGGGGCGCCTTCCGGATAAATTAATGATTAAATAAGTTGCTCTGCAAGGTATACTATAGTAAGCGCGGCTGGCAGCGATTGAGGCGAAGCTGGGGAAATAATATATAAAAATTTCACACAGGCGCGGCTTGCAACAACAGGATGCGCCGTTTTATTTTCCGCAATTACAGGAATCTGTGTTATAATAAACCATATATTGTTTTTGCGAGAGGTTCCTATGCACCGTTTTTTTATTCCGAAGCCTTTTAAAAATGAAATGCAGATTACCGGGCAGGATGCCCACCACATTATTGATGTGCTGCGAATGGGTCCCGGCGGCCGGTTGCAGGTGGTGGCGGACGACGGGATCAGTTTTGTGGGGGAAATTACCGCCGCTGCTGCCAATGTGGTGACTGTTGCAGCCTGTGAGATCCTGCGGGAGTCCCACGAGCCGGACGTGCAGATTTCCCTGCTGCAGGGGCTGGCTAAAGGCGAGAAGATGGAGCTGATCATACAGAAGGCTGTAGAGATCGGGGTTACAGATATTTATCCGGTTGCGATGACCCATTCGGTTGTGGCGCTGGATCGTTCCAAAGCAGAGAAGAAAGTGGAACGCTGGCGGAAGATTGCGGAAGCCGCGGCTAAACAGAGCAAACGGGATGTGATCCCGGCGGTGCATGATGTGATGAAGCCGGAGCAGATCCTGCATAATACTACATGGGACCTGCTGCTGATTGCCTATGAAAGCGAAAACCGGATGAGCCTGAAAGAAGCGCTGCAGAATCATAAAGAGGCAAAACGCATTGGGGTGGTCATTGGCCCGGAAGGCGGGCTCTCCAATGAAGAAGTTGCGTTGGCGCAGGCAAGCGGCGGTATCGCGGTGAGCCTGGGACGGCGCATTTTGCGGACAGAAACCGCAGGGCTGGTAGCGGTTGCTGCGATTTTGTACGAAACAGATAATCTGGGGATATGAACATGGAAAAATGGCTGGAAGTCAGCATAAAAGTGAAACAGGAAGCGGAAGAAGTAACGGCGGAAATTTTGCGGGAGGCCGGCGCACGGAATGGAGTGGCCATTGAAGACCCGGTACTGTATGAAACCGTGCGCAAGTCATTGCCGTTTGAACTGTGCGATCCGCTGCCGGAAGAGACGGATTTATCCATTGTGACGGTGACGGCCTATTACCCGGAAGACGGGGAACTGCAGAAGCGGCTGCAACGGATCGAGGCAGAGCTGGCTGCTGTGGAAACACGGATTGGGAAATTCCGCGTGGGATCCACGCTGTTCCGGAAGGTCAGCGAAACGGACTGGTCGAATGAGTGGAAGCAGTACTTCCATGTGACGCGGGTGGGGAAACACATTGTGGTGAAACCGTCCTGGGAAGCGTATGAACCTGAAGAGGATGATGTGGTGCTGGAACTGGATCCGGGCATGGCCTTCGGGACAGGAACCCATCCTACCACCTGCCTTGTGCTGGAAGCGATGGAGAAGATCATTCATCCGGACAGCACTGTGTTTGATGTGGGAACCGGCAGCGGCATCCTGGCCATGACGGCGGCAAAACTGGGCGCAAAAACAATAAAGGCTGTGGACATAGACGGCGTGGCGGTGCGGACGGCAAAGGAAAATATTGCCAAGGCCGGGCTGGCAGACCGCATCGAAGTGAAGCAGGGGGATCTGCTCCATGGGACGGAAGGACAGGCGGACGTGATCGTTGCCAATATTTTAGCGGATATTATCATCCTGCTGCTGCCGGATATTCCCGGCAAGCTGAAAGAGGGCGGCCTGTTCTTCGCCAGCGGCATCATTGAAAATTATCAGCAGGATGTGACAGAGGCTGCGGCGAACGTTGGGCTGCGGGTGAAGGAAGTGACCCGCACCAAAGACTGGGTAGGACTTCTGATGGAGAAAGCGGAATGAGATGAAAAGAATTGCGTTTATGACATTGGGCTGCAAAGTGAACCAGGCGGATACGGCCAGCATGCAGGAACTGTTCCGGCAGGCGGGCTACACCGTTTGCGATTTTACGGAAGAGGCCGATGTGTATGTGGTGAATACCTGTGTGGTGACCAATACGGGGCAGCAAAAATCACGGCAGATGATCCGGCGTGCCATCCGCAAAGAGAATGACGCGCTGATCGTGGTGACGGGCTGTTATCCCCAGACCGCGGCGGAAGAAGTGAAAGCCATCGATGGGGTGGATCTGCTCATTGGCACCCAGGACCGGGCGAAGATTGTGATGCTGGTGGAAGCGGCGCTGGAAAGAAAGCAGAATCAAACAGATGACGAAGTGCGCCGCTGGGAGCAGGATACACGCTTTGAGGAAATGTCCGGCGGTAACGAGGCGGACAAGACCCGGGCCTATCTGAAAATTCAGGAAGGCTGCAACCAATATTGTTCCTATTGTATTATTCCTTACGCCAGAGGCCCGCTCCGTTCCCGTAGCCTGCAAAGTATAAAAGAAGAAGTGGAGCGCCTGACAAAAGCCGGATACAAAGAGATGGTCCTGATCGGCATTCATTTAGGCTGTTACGGAAAAGAGATGAAAGACGGGACAACGTTATACGACGCGGTGCAAGCGGCGCTTTCTGTTCCGGAACTGCAGCGGCTGCGGCTGGGTTCCCTGGAATCGGTGGAGGTGGAAGAGCGGTTACTGGACCTGATGGCGGAAGATCATCGTCTGTGTCCTCATCTGCATTTACCGTTGCAGAGCGGCTGCGATAAAATACTGAAAGATATGCGCCGCCCGTACGATACAGAGAGGTTCGCAACGTTGCTGGCGCAGATCCGTAACAAAGTTCCTGGCATTGCAGTCACGACAGACGTCATCGTGGGCTTTCCCGGCGAAACGGAAGATGACTTTGCCGCTACCTGCAACTTTGCAAAACAATGCGGCTTTGCCAAGATGCACATCTTCCCATATTCCAAACGCAAAGGCACCCCGGCTGCCGCACGCAGCGATCAGATTCCGGAACCCGTAAAGAAGCATCGTGTGGAAAAACTGGCGGAGCTGGACCGCGAAATGCAGCAGGCTTATTTTGCAAAAAGTATCGGAACCGTTCGTCGCGTGCTGGCCGAACAGGTGGTAAAAGACTCAGGAAAAATAGCGGAAGTGCGAAATTGCAAAGAGGCGCACGGTAATAAAAAAGAAAATTGTCTCATCGAAGGGTTAACGGATAACTATATCCGCGTAGAATTTGCCGGCGATGAATCATTGTGCGGAAAAATAATCGATGTAAAAATCACGGAAGCCTTAATTGACAAGTGTAAAGGAGTAATCATATAATTTAAATAGAAGTTGCAGTTTTAGGAAAAGAAATGAGCAAAACATCGGAAAGGATTGCGTTGTTCCATGAGATGAAATGAGCCGTCAATGGCGAGACTGTCTGAGGGCGAAACCCGAGTTTCGAAGCCATAGGCGAATGAATCCATGGAATAGCAATCGTAGACGGTTTTGCGAATTCTTTTTCTAAAAGCATCATTAAATGACAGGAGGCATAATCATGAGTGACTGTATCTTTTGCAAAATCGCGGCAGGCGAAATCCCTTCCAACAAAGTGTACGAAGACGACAAGATGGTTGCATTCAAGGATCTGGAACCGGCAGCCCCGGTACACGTGCTTTTAGTTCCCAAGACCCATGCAGACAATGTGATGGCAGCAGAACCTTCGCTGGTTGGCTATATGCTTGGCAAGGTTGCGGAGATTGCCGAAAAGCTTGGCGTTAAAGAAGACGGCTTCCGTCTGATCATTAACACAGGAAAAGACGGAGGGCAGACCGTACAGCATCTGCACATCCATCTGATCGGCGGGAAAGCCATGGGCTGGCCGCCCTTCCCGAAAGAATAAATCATGGGACTGTTTTTTGTTATTCCAGTCGCGGAGATTATCCTGTAAGATATCATACTTCCGCATAACTTGTTTCTTTTCATTTTTTTCACAAAAAAACTGTGAAAAGAACGGGATTTGGCGGTGCGGATTTATTGACAGATTCTGCCATTTGCGATATAATCTACAGGTAAAATTATGTACAGGTGTGTTATGGCATCTGGATATGATGAAATAAACCGAACACTTCCCTAAGTGTGTGGAGGGAGGGAGATCAGATGGCAGAAGTTAAAGTTGGCAAAGGCGAGTCACTGGAAAGCGCACTGCGTCGTTTCAAACGTGCGACCCAGAAGGCTGGCATTCTTTCCGAAGTTAGAAAACGCGAACACTACGAAAAACCCAGTGTTGCGCGCAAGAAAAAATCCGAAGCAGCCAGAAAACGTAAATCCAGATAATTGGAGGCGGGTCGGATGACCACAAAAGAAAAACTGATGGCTGATATGAAGCAGGCGATGAAGGACAGGGAAGCAGGCAAGCTTCGTCTGGAAGTGATCCGGATGGTCCGGTCCGACATCCGCAATGCGGAGATCAACGGAAAAAACAAAGAAGAGCTTACTGAAAATGAAGTGTTAGCTGTTATTATGAAGGCAGTCAAGATGCGGGAAGATTCCCTGGCTGAATTCATCAAAGGCAAACGCGAGGATTTGATTGAACAGACCAATAAGGAACTGGAAATCCTGAAAGCGTATCTGCCGGCAGCTATGAGCGATGAAGAACTGACGGCTATCATTAAAGAAGCGATTGCTTCCGTCGGCGCCACGGGCCCGAAAGAAATGGGAAAGGTCATGAAGGCGGTTATGCCTCAGGTGCAGGGACGTGCTGATGGCAAACGGATCAACACCATCGTGAAAAGCTTATTACAGTAAACAACAAATAACAGTGTCGGGAGGCACTGTTATTTTTGTAATCAGGAGGAATTTATGTCAAAATTATTAATGGGCGGCAGCGCCAGCCTGTTCCTGATCATCATCGGTGTGTTTATTTTTTTGCAGTTTGTGCCGGTGGGGCTTTGGATTTCAGCCATATCTGCGGGCGTCAGTATCAGCATTTTCAATCTGGTAGGTATGCGGCTGCGCCGGGTACCGCCGGATAAAATCGTGTTGCCTTTGATTAAGGCGAACAAGGCCGGCCTGCATGTGAATTCCGATCAGCTGGAAGCCCATTATCTGGCCGGCGGCAACGTGGACCGGGTCATCGATGCACTGATTGCGGCGCACCGGGCGGCCATTAACCTAACCTTTGAACGGGCCTGTGCTATCGATCTGGCCGGCCGCGATGTGCTGGAAGCCGTGCAGATGAGCGTTAACCCGAAAGTCATTGAAACGCCGGTAGTTGGCGCGGTGGCGAAAAACGGGATTGAATTGCGCGTCAAAGCGAGGGTTACCGTGCGCGCCAACATTGAACGACTGGTCGGCGGCGCCGGGGAAGCAACGGTCATTGCCCGCGTCGGGGAGGGCATTGTATCTACGGTCGGTTCTTCAGAAATGCATACCGATGTGTTGGAATCGCCGGAACATATTTCCAAAACGGTTCTGGATAAAGGACTGGATGAGGGCACTGCTTTTGAGATTCTGTCTATCGATATAGCGGATGTGGATGTGGGGCGCAATATCGGTGCCGCCCTGATGACCGATCAGGCAGAAGCGGACAAGCGTATCGCCCAGGCAAAAGCGGAACAGCGCCGCGCCATGGCAGTGGCCAAGGAACAGGAAATGAAAGCATACACGCAGGAGATGAAGGCCAAGGTCGTAGAAGCGGAAGCCAAGGTGCCGGAGGCTATGGCAGACGCATTGCGGCAGGGACGTCTGGGTGTGATGGATTATTACCGCATGAACAATATCAACGCGGATACCCAGATGCGCAAGGCCATTTCCGGAACAGATACACCGGAAGAAGCATAAGAGCAATCGCGTAGAATGATGTGAAACCATGTGAACATGGACGGGATCGTTTGTGTATCCTTTTATTCTGCAGGAGTTTTGTTATGTTTTTTAACAAGAATTACATACCTGCCGTTCCGATTCGTGAAGAACAACGCATCTCGGAAGAGGAAGAACTGGCGCGGCAGCTGAAACGGGAAGCCCGTATCTTTTTCCCGGACAGGAAGCTGCCGGACTTCGACACGGTTGACCTGCCGCCGCTGCCCACAGAAGAGCAGGAGCCTGAACTGTGGAAGACATCTCCTTCACCGGGCGGAGAAGAACAGACAACCGTTCTGCAAGATCACGATGCAGTCTGCCGGGAAGAAGACAGCCTGCGGAGAGAGCCGGACGGAAGCATATCCCATCACGAGGTGGAAGATGTACGGAAGGAATCAGAGCAGATTGTAAAAAAAAGAAAGCAGTTACAAAACAGCAGACAAAGCCTTTCACAGCTGGCTGACGGCGAAATCGGGCTGCAAACCGGGGGAACGGGTCAGGACGTTCGCCCCCGCTTAAATAAACAGGACTTAAAACGGGGCATCCGGTTACAGGTCATACTGGATAAGCCACGTGGCATTACGCCTTGGAAGGAGGACAATTTCTAATGTTAAAAAAAGTGGATCTTGACGCGAAACTAAAAAAATCAGAATTGAAAAAGCTTCTGGATGAAAAACTGGGCTATGAGCTGGGCAAGGCGCAGCGCGCTGCCAGAGATGCTGGCATGCCTGTTATCATGGTTTTTGAGGGCTGGCGCCATTCCCGCCGCAGTGAAATCGTCGGGAAAATGATGCAGTTTATGGATGCCCGTGGGTTCCATGTATACACAGCTACAAGAATTTCGGAAAAAGAAAGACTGCAGCCCTTCTTTACCTCTTTCTGGAAGCGCCTTCCGCCTCCGGGCCACATTTCGATTTACCGTCATGGCTGGTACTATCTGAAAAACGATATTGAAGTTAAGAATGAAACAAAATCGGTCAGGACGAGCTATGATGAAATCAATGCCTTTGAAAAGCA
The DNA here is from genome assembly GCF_056977735.1 of Succiniclasticum sp. NCBI lineage: Bacteria > Bacillati > Bacillota > Negativicutes > Acidaminococcales > Acidaminococcaceae > Succiniclasticum > Succiniclasticum sp. The sequence continues at coordinate 51,387 of NZ_DBMCWA010000012.1, read as the reverse complement.
GCTGACGGACGGTCATTACTGCCTGTTAAAATTCTTCGTGCATGTTTCGGAAAAGCAGCAGGAGAAGAATAAAAAGAATATCATCAAAGAAACGGGCAAGGCGTGGAAGCCGGTTCAGGAAATTTATACCGAAGAAGGAAATTACGAAAAATTTTACAAACGGTATGACGAAATGCTGGAAGCGACTGACACGGAGAATGCCCCCTGGCACCTGATCAGCGGGGAAGACGTGGACGTGGCGGAATACGAAGTCTTTAACGCAGTGGTTGACGGTATTAACAAGGCGGTGAAAGCGTTTACTACATACAAAGAAGCACAGCGCCTGTCCACCAACGTCAGCGACAGCAAGCGGAAGTATGATATCCTCAGCAAGGTGGATTTAAGTAAAGATATCAGCAAGGACGAGTATAAGGAAAAACTGGACGCATACCAGAAACGTCTCCGTGAATTACAGGTGGAAGCGTTCAACAAAGGTATTTCCACAATCCTGGCATTTGAAGGATGGGATGCCGGCGGTAAGGGCGGCGCCATCAAACGCGTGGCCGAAGCGCTGGATCCGCTGGATTTCAGCGTACATCCGTATTCTGCCCCTAATGCGGTAGAGCGTATGTTCCATTACCTGTGGCGTTTCTGGATCAACATTCCGGCGCCCGGGCAGATTGCGCTGTTTGACCGTACCTGGTACGGACGCGTCATGGTTGAACGGATTGAAAAGATCACGCCGGACGTGGACTGGCGCCGGGGCTATGACGAAATCAACGAAATGGAAAAGGAATGGGCGGAAGCCAACATGGTCGTCCTTAAATTCTGGCTCCAGATCGATAAAGACGAACAGGCCCGCCGTTTCAAAGAACGGGAGAACAATCCGGAAAAACTGTGGAAGATTACCGACGAAGACTGGCGCAACCGGGCCAAGTGGGCCGAATATGAAGACGCAGTCAATGAAATGATCGGCCGCACCAATACCGACTATGCGCCCTGGATCATTGTAGAAGCCAACAGCAAGTACTACGCGCGGCTGAAAGTGCTGAAGAGCATCATTGAAGCGCTGGAGAAAAAGCTGAAAGAAAAATAAGAATGATAAAGCGAGGTCAGTTGTTTGAGCTGGAATCTGCAAAAAGAGATAAAGGAAATCCTTGCAACAGAAATCGGAACCCAGATATTTGCCCCGGGGCGGAGAACCCCGGTGGCTTTTTTATACCCGAATACCTATCATCTGGGGATGTCTAACCTGGGGCTTCATATTCTGTATCAGATCCTGAACCGGGAGGGCTGGGCCTGCGAACGCGTTTTCCTGCCGGAAGCCAGGAAACGGGCCGAGTACGCCAAAACGAAAACACCGTTGTTTTCTATGGAGAACCAACGCCCGCTGGCAGACTTTCCGTATATCTGCGCTACCCTTTCTTTTGAAATGGATTATCTTAACTTTCTGATCCAGCTGCAGATGGGGCACATTAAACTGCTCTCGGAAGAACGGGGAGAAAGGGATCCTTTTGTCATCATCGGCGGTCCATGTGCAACTTTTAACCCGGAACCGCTGGCGGAGTTTGCGGATCTTGTGGTCATCGGCGAAGGGGAAGAAACATTGCCGGAGCTGCTGCGGCTTTTGGAACAGCTGCGGATGGAAAAGAAGACGAGGAAGGAAAAGCTGCTGGCTGCGGCAGCGTTACCGGGGGTGTACGTGCCGCGGTTCTATCAGCCGCAATACGATGAGGCGGGAGACTTTACCGGTATGGAACGGCTGGAAGCCGTACCGGAAAAAATCAGACGCCAGTGGGTGAAAAACCTGGATGCATATCCCCATACTTCAGCCATTATTTCGCCTTATACGGAATTTGCAAACATGTTTATTGTGGAAGTAGCCAGAGGGTGCGGACGGCATTGCCGGTTCTGCATGGCTGGCTACTGTTTCCGAAAGCCCCGCAATCGAAAACTGGAGCTGTTGCTGCAGGATATCCGTCACCGTCCGGAACAGACGGCGAAGGTGGGACTGATGGGGGCCGCAGTATCCGACTATCCCGAAATGGCAAAACTGACGGAGACCCTGATCGACGAGGAAATCCCGTTTTCCTGTGCATCTCTGCGTGCAGATTCCCTGGACCTGCCGTTGGTGCAGGCACTGGCAAAAAGCGGGCAGCGTACCATGACAGTGGCGCCGGAAGCAGGCAGTGCCCGGATGCGGGCGGCTATTAACAAAGGAATCAATGAAGAGCATATTTATCAGGCGATGGAATATGCAGCCCTGGCAGGAATGCCGAATAATAAACTGTATTTTATGATCGGTTTGCCCGGTGAAGAAGACGAGGATATCGAGGAGATGATTGCGCTGATTCACCGGGTACGGAAACGCATGGATGAACTGGGGCATAAGGGTGACCTGGTGCTTTCTGTAAATGCATTTATCCCTAAACCGTTTACGCCATACCAGTGGTCACCTCTGGAAGATGTAAAAGTATTGAAACGGCGGTTTAAGATGTTACAAAACGGATTCAGGAAAGACAGGCGAATCCGTCTTCTGACTGAGTCACTGAAAGAGACGGTGTTACAGGCTGTTTTGGCAAGGGGTGACCGGAGAATTGGGAAAATTTTATTATGGGCGGCGGAAAACCGGACGGAGTTAAAAGAAGCGTTTCAGTTCTATCATATCATGCCGGAAGAACATGCCTGCCGTGAGATAAAAACCAGAGAAACGCTTCCCTGGGATCACCTGGATATGGGCGTGACCAAAGCGTATCTGTTGAAAGAACGGGCTAATTCGAACATGGGTAAGTTTACTCCAAATTGCTTTGAAGGTTGTAAACGTTGTGGCGTTTGCAATCAATAAATTCGAAAATGAAATCCAAAAGAGGAAATAGAATGCAAAATGATTTCAAAGTGACGTCACATAATAATGTTTGGTACGGATACTTTTCCAGCTTTGCAAAGGCTGGTTTTATTACGGCCTGTTCCTGCCGGATCCACGGAGAAAGTGATATCGTTCCCGGCACGTTGAACCTGGCACTGCATGTGGGGGATAATCCGGAAAAGGTGCTTCGCAACCGGAAAAAATTTGCGGAAGCTATCGGTGTGAAGGAAGAACGGTTTACGACCTGTGCCCAGGTACACGGCAGTAATGTGAGGATAGTTACAGAAAAACTGGCCGGCAGCGGTGCGATTTCTTTTGCAGATACGGTTCCGGAAACAGACGCTCTTGTTACCAATCTGGCGGATGTACCTTTGTTGTTGTTTTATGCTGATTGTGTTCCCATATTGCTGGCCGATCCCGAAACAGGTGTTATCGGACTGGCTCATGCGGGCTGGCGGGGAACCGCGGCGCAGATTGCAAAGAAAACAGTCTCCGCCATGACCGAAGCGTTTGGCGTCAAACCGGAAAACATTCTGGCGGCCATCGGTCCTTCCATCGGCTCATGCTGTTATGAAGTGGATGATGCTGTAAGAAACCAAATGCAGGAATATGCATCCTGTTTTACGGAAAAGTGTGACGGCAAATACTGGCTGGATTTGTGGCAGGTCAACCGGTTGCAGTTGATGGAAGCGGGGGTTACACTTTCCCGTATTTCCGTTTCCGGTGTGTGTACAAATCATAATCCGGAACTGTTCTGTTCCTACCGTTATGAAAACGGAAGGACGGGACGCATGGGCGTTTGCCTGTGCAGAAAAGGATAAAAATCACTCTTCTCTTTTTTCTTGCTGAAATACTCTTTATCTGTTATGCTTTAATGTGGTATAATTCTTATTATATATATTTATATTATTTCTAAAGAGGTCTGGTTTTATGTTGGCAGACAATCTGCGTAATGTAAGGGAAACAATTGCATCGGCCATAGCGAACCGTACAGAGGAAAAGGAAACCGGGGACTCGGTCTGCCTGGTTGCAGTGACAAAGAACCATCCGGCTGCTGTAATAACGGAAATAGAAGCGCTGGGTGTCGGTACTATCGGTGAAAACCGGGTACAGGAAGCCCGGGAAAAGCAGGAGCAGATTGGACATCCGGGCAGATGGCACCTGATCGGGCACCTGCAGACCAACAAAGCAAAGCAGGCGGTGGAACTGTTTGACCTGATTGAATCTGCAGACAGTGAACATCTGTTACGGGCACTGGAGAAGGAAGCAACAAAACAGGATAAGGTCATAGATGTTCTTCTGCAGATCAATGTGGCGCGTGAACCGCAGAAGACGGGCTTTTTGCCGGAAGAGTATGATGCTGTACTGCCGTTGCTGGATTCGTTTCCCCATATAAGAGTGCGGGGCATCATGGTCATTGCGCCGAATACTTCGGATCAGGAAGTACTGCATGCTGTGTTCCGGCAGGGATACGAGTATTATTGCAAACTGAAGAAGCAGCGGAATGATATAGATTACCTTTCCATGGGTATGACAAGCGATTACGCGATTGCCGTGGAGGAGGGCGCCAATATGGTGCGTGTGGGTACGGCGTTGTTTGGTGCGAGGAATTACAATTATCGGGGCTATTAATACAAAGGAGACCAGATTATGGGAAAAAAGAAGTTTTTGGAACGGATTTCAGATGCGTTGGGGCTGTATGATCCGGACGATCCGGACCGTGTAATGGATGAAGAGGACGAAGAAACGGAAGAGGAAGAAGCGGCAGAAAGGCCTGTAAAAAAAGCTTTCCCGAAAGCAGTCCGGCCGGCTCCTGTTCCTGTGGTGAAAGAAGAGGTTGTACCGGCTCCTGAAGAAAAAGAGGTAAAAGAGAAAAAAACCGGTCTGTTGTCCCGGGTGCGTAAAAATAAAAAGGAAAACCGTACAATTCAGATGAAAACGACCACGGAAGTTCGTGTTGTTGTAATCGAACCTGTGAGCTTTGACGATTCCCAGAAGGTGGCTGACTATCTGCGGAACGATCAGCCTGTGGTAGTAAACTTTGAAACGACGGAACCCGCTGTGCGGAAACGTATGACGGATTTTATCAGCGGAACGATTTATGCATTAAATGGCACGATCCGTACGATTGGACCGAATATTCTGGTCTGTGCGCCGCGCAATGTGGACATTGATGCGGAAGCAGAAGTGTATGGCGGAGAAAGAGGGGGATCCTCGTGGCCGAAAAACTGAATTTGAAAAAACTGGCATTTATTGGCGGCGGCGCTATGGGGGAAGCGATTATCAAAGGCATTACCGGCGCCGGGCTGATTGACCCGGCCATGGTTTGTGTAGGAGCACACAGGAAGGAACGGGCAGATTATCTGCACGAAACCTACGGCATAACCGGCCTGGTAGATAATTGTGAAGCGGTCAGGAACGCGGACATGATCGTATTGGCGATTAAGCCGCAGATGGTAGACAGCGTGCTGGACGGTGCGCTGGTTTCGGCTGTGCCGGACAAAGCGGTTATCGTGTCCATCATGGGATCTGTTACAATTGAAAAAATAGCCGGGATTTTTAAAGGAAATCCTGTCATCCGTACCATGCCAAACACCCCGCTGGCAGTGGGGGCAGGCATGACCGCGATTGCGCCCGGCAGCGGCGTGGGAGAAGACGCGGTGAAAACGGCGGAGCAAATTTTCGGCTGCTGCGGAGAAACGCTGCGGATCCAGGAAAAGGATATTGAAGCCGTTACTGCCGTTTCCGGATGCGGTCCGGGATATGTGTACGTGATGATTGACGCGCTGGCGGATGCAGGTGTAATGGCCGGACTTCCCAGAGCGGCGGCTATCAAACTGGCGGCTCAGACGTTTGCCGGTTCAGGAAAGATGGTGCTGGAAACGGGCAAACATCCTGCCGAACTGCGCGATATGGTAACTTCTCCCGGCGGAACTACCATTGCCGGTATCAAAGCGCTGGAGAATGGTGCTGTACGGGGAGCGCTGTACAATGCGGTACAGGCTGTGCTCGCCCGCAGCGAAGAGTTAAAGGGAAACAAATAAGCATGGCAGACAGGGATAAAATACTGCGTTATTTTAAAGCCGGCGGGGATGAAGAACTGGCGGCACGGTTAGTTGATCTTGCGGAAGCGGCGAAGAAAACTTCAAAGTACAAGGTCAGCGGCTTTTTGGATCCGCACGGCCAAAATGTGGCTGAAATCGTGGCTGCAAATTTTGACGGGATCCGTCTGGAAACTGATGGCGGGTTTGCCAATGCGGAACGGGCCAGGGCGGCCTTTGTGTCAGAAGATTTTTACGGAACACCGGATTTTGGGATTGTCTGCTATCTCGTTACCTGGGATAAGCGTTATTATACAGTTGGTCACAGGGATATTCTGGGTGCGTTTATGGGCATGGGTTGCGAACGCGAGATCCAGGGCGATATCGTTTTGGTGCCGGAAGGGGCCCAGTTTGTGGCAGACAAAGCCTTTGCTAATTACATCGAAAGCAACCTGACTCAGATTGGTGCTGCTAATGTGAGCCTCCGGCAGATTGGCAGAGAGGAATTGCAGGCAAAGGAAGAAAAGATCAAGATCATTTCAGCTACCGTGGCGGCATTGCGCCTGGATGCGGTGGCAGCGGCGGGTTATGGAATCAGCCGTTCACGGATGGCGGATGAAATTAAAAGCCAGAATGTGAAAATCAACTGGAAAGAAGCTAAAAACGCATCTCAGGCTGTTTCGGAAGGTGATATCATTTCGTTCCGAGGGAGGGGACGGGTGGAACTTTCTGAAATCCGAGGCACGACGAAAAAGGGTCGCTGTGCGATTACACTGAAGCGTTATATATAACTAAAGAAATGTAGGTAATGATGCAGGAGGAAACGCTATGCTTACACCATTGGACTTAAATGGAAAAACATTTTCCAAAGGTTTTCGTGGTTATGACACGGATGAAGTCAATCAGTTCTTTTCGCAGATTTCCCGGGATTATGAACGGTTATATCAGGATAATGTGGAATTAAAGGATTCCGTAGAGCGTGTCAGCGCCAAACTGGAATACTATCAGCGGATGGAAAGCACCATGCAGAGTACGCTGGTTGTAGCGCAGGAAACTGCGGACGAAGTGAAAAAGAGCAGCATGCAAAAGGCAGAAGTGCTGACCAGAGAGACAGAACTGGCCTGCAATAAGCAGAAAGAGGCTGCTGTTTCTTTCTGCAATAAGCTGCGCGCAGATACGGAAGCTGAGATTACCCGCATGAAATCCGAGGCGGACGCTTATGCGGAAAAGGTCCGGAAGTTGGCGGATGAATATGCGTCCAAAACCCGGGGCGAAGCGGACGATTACGGAAAATCTACCCGTACGGATGCGGATTCCTACGCATTGGGTCTGCGCAACAAAACAGACTCTACGACAAGCAAGCTGAGGGAAGAGGCCCAGTCCTTCGTAGACAAAATGAAAAGCCTGGCGGAAATTGAAGTGGCCAAGATGAAAGTGCAGGCGGAAGAAAACTGCAAGTCCCAGCTGGCTGACAGTCGGGATCAGGCCCGTACTCTGACAGCAGAAGCTTCAGCTCATGCCAACCAGGTAATGGCAGATGCCAACCAGCAATCTCAGAATATTGTAGCGGAAGCGACGCAAAAATCCCATGAGATGATTGCCAATGCCCAGAAGCAGTCTCAGGATATGATTGCGGAAGCACGGCAAAAGTCACAGGATATGGTGGCGGAAGCTACGCAGAAATCCCAGAATATGATTGCAGAGGCAACAGAAAAATCTCAGAAAATAATGGCAGAAGCCACGGATCAAAGCCGCTCCATGATTCATGAAGCGACTGAACGGAGTCGTTCCATGGTCCAGGAAGCCACGGAACGAAGCCAGAAGATGGTGTTCGTTGCAGAGACAAAAGCCGCTGCGGCCATGGATACCTATAATGCCATGGTAAACAAGGCAAATTCCCAGAGTAAACAGCTTAAGAGCCTGCTGCAGTCCCAGTTATCGTTGTATGATAATTTTGATGCGGAATATGCGGTGGACCAGATGGTCCAGCCCAAGCTGCAGGCGGTAAAGAAAGCAGAACCGGTTCTGGAAACGAAAGCGGAACCGGTCGTCGCAGGGACCGATGATACGGCTGCGTTTGTGGAAGCTGGGAAGACTGTGACCGGACAGGCAGATGTGGAAGCAGTAAAACCGGCTGTAGAAGTTGTCACAGAAGAAGCAGTTCTTTCTTCTGAAGAGGGTGCAGAGAAGGCTGTGAGTCAGGAGACTGCTAAACCGGAGCAGACCGGAACAACGGAGCCGGAGAGTAAACCGGCACAGGAGGAAGTGGCAAAAGAAGCAACTCCCGAAACAGTTGCTGAAACAAAAAATGCAAATTCCGCTGGTGTGGCGGATGCATCACGCAAGCCTCTGTTTCCCCGTTTTAAACCCCGCAGCACGATGGTTTTCAACCGGAACGGGTTTCCCCGTAAAAATGCTGACCTGCGTGTAGCGTTAAATGAACTGCAGAAGACGGCGGAAACGAAACCCCAAAGCAATGTTACAAAACCGGAACCGGTTGGGGAAGCTGTTAAAACTGAATCTCAAATTGCTGATCCGAAGCCGGAGCAGAATAAGGAATCCTGATATGATCATTCTTATACGACATGGAGAAGCAACGCACCATACGGAGCATTTTACCGGAGGATGGACAGATTCGGATCTGACGGAAAAGGGCCGAAGACAGATTGAGGCGGCCGCGGAAAAGCTGGCGAAGGATTTTGCCGGAACAATGCCGCATTTCCGGATCCTGTGCAGCGATTTGAAAAGGGCCCATGAGTCTGCGGTAATTTTTTCAAAAAGGCTGGGCATAAAACAGGTTGAGGATTATGCTTTTCTGCGTGAGAAAAATAACGGTAAAGCAGCCGGCCTTAAAGAAAGCGAAGCCCGTTGCCTGTATTGTCCTCCGGCAACATTGAAGGAACTGGATCACCGCAACTATCCCGGTGGGGAAACGCGGCGCGAGTTTTTCCGGCGTACCGTTGACGGAATGCGGGAAGCGGCTGAATGGGAAAAAGAAAACCTGATTATCATCTCCCATAAAGGGACAATACAGAATATTATATTTGCCTGGCTGGGTATGGATATAGACGATGTGAACCGGCTGAATTTTTCGGTGGACATCCTTCCGTCCAGCTTGTCAGTTCTGGGCATCAACAAATGGAAGGAACATGCTATATTCCGGCTGAACGATTTGTCTCATTTAGGGATGCAGGAAGGCTATGGCATTCACAAATTTAAACTGGGAACTATTGACGCTTTTTTTCAAAAGTAGTAAAATAGCTTCATTACAGGCATAATGTTCTTGTGCCGGGCATAAAAACACTATAACTGCTGTGAAAAAGACAGTAACCTGCAGAAATGGTAAAGCGAGCCGGGGAGGGTGAAAGCCCGGACAGAATTTTCAGCAGCGTGAAGATCACTTTGGAGCAGCCTGCTGAATAAACAAAGTAAGCATGGACGGGGTGACGCACGTTATCGCGTTGAACGAGTGGCGGAAGTATTCTGTCATGAGGGTGGTACCACGGGTTACGTATAGTCTCGTCCCTTTTCGGACGGGACTTAATTTTTTTACGAAAAATCAGGAGGAAGAGAAAGTGGATTACAGCAAAACTCTGAACTTGCCGGAGACTGAATTTCCGATGCGGGGCAACCTGCCCAAACGCGAGCCGGAATTTTTGAAATTCTGGGAAGAGAACAAGATTTACGAAAAGAAACAAAAGCTGCATGAAGGCCATACCAAGTGGGTGCTCCATGACGGACCTCCCTATGCGAACGGCCATATCCATATGGGTCATGCGTTAAATAAAGTGTTAAAAGATATTATTATGAAATATAAATATGCCAAGGGCTATGACACCCCGTATGTTCCCGGGTGGGATACCCACGGCATGCCGATCGAACACGCCTGTCTGAATGCCATGGGCGTGGACCGTCACAGCATGACGGCGCTGGATTTGCGGGCCAAGTGCGATGCGTATGCCCATGAGTTTATTGACATCCAGCGGGAAGAATTCAAACGGTTGGGCGTGCTGGGCGACTGGGATCACCCGTACCTGACACTGCAGCATCCGTTTGAAGCGGAGCAGATCCGCGTGTTCGGCGCTATGGCCAACAAAGGATATATTTATAAAGGACTGAAGCCCGTTTACTGGTGCCCTCATTGCGAAACGGCGCTGGCGGAAGCGGAAATTGAGTACGCAGACCAGAAGACTCCGACGATTTATGTGAAGTTCCCGCTGGTAAAAGACAATGGGAAAACGCCGGAAGGCGTAAACGGCCGGCCAGTGTATGTTGTCATCTGGACCACCACGCCCTGGACTCTGCCCGGCAACATGGCGGTCACCCTGAACCCTGATTTTGAGTATTCCTTTGTTGAGAACGGTGACGAAGTGCTGTTCATGGCCAGCGAACTGGTCAATACGGTAGCTGCGGAAGCGGGCCTGACCCTGGGGAACGTGCTGGGTACGGTAAAAGGCCGCGAGATGGAATATGCGGAATGCGAACATCCTTTCCCGGAATATAACCATCGCAAGTCTATGATCTGTTTAGCAGATTACGTAGATCTGGAAACCGGTACAGGCTGCGTGCACACCGCCGGCGGCCACGGCGACGTGGACTATCTGACCTGCCTGAAGTACAATGTGCCCATCGTCTGCCCGGTGGATGAACAGGGCAAAATGACGGCGGAAGCCGGCGAACGGTTTAAAGGCCTGTTTGTGTTTGACGCGAATGTGCCGATTTTGAAATATCTGGCTGAACTTGGTTTCCTGCTGGGCAAAAAGAATATCCATCACCAGTATGCCCATTGCTGGCGCTGCAAGAACCCGATCATCTACCGTGCTACCGAGCAGTGGTTTGCTTCGGTGGACGGATTCCGGGAAGCGGCGCTGAACGCCATCCATAATGAAGTAAAGTGGATCCCGGCCTGGGGCGAGCCGCGTATCCATAATATGATTGCGGACCGTCACGACTGGTGTATCAGCCGCCAGCGCGTATGGGGCGTGCCGATCCCGATTTTTTACTGCGAAAAATGCAATGAGCCGCTGGTAAACGAGGCGACCATTGAAAAGATTGCTAACCTGTTTGAAAAAGAAGGCAGCGATTCCTGGTGGAAATACGAAGCAGCTGAACTGCTGCCGGAAAATACCAAGTGTCCGAAATGCGGGCATACCCATTTCCGTAAGGAAAAAGACATCATGGATGTATGGTTCGACTCCGGTTCCAGCCATATGGGCGTCATGAAGAAGCGTCCGGAACTGGAATGGCCCTGCGCCATGTATCTGGAAGGAAGCGACCAGCATCGCGGCTGGTTCCAGTCTTCCCTGCTGACCTCCGTGGCGGTGACCGGCCATGCGCCGTATCATTCGGTCCTGACCCACGGTTACGTGGTAGACGGGGAAGGACGTAAGATGTCCAAATCCGTCGGCAATGTCATCGCTCCGCAGGATCTGATCAAACAGTACGGAGCGGATATCATACGTCTGTGGGTTGCTTCCGCCGACTATAAACAGGATATCCGTATCTCCAAAGAAATCATGAAACAGTTGTCGGATGCGTATCGCAAGATCCGTAATACCATCCGTTACATTCTTGGCAACACCAGCGATTTTGATTATGAAAAAGACAAGGTTGCCTTTTCGGACATGCCGGAACTGGATCAGTGGGCGCTGATGCGTCTGCAGCAGCTGAAGAAGGAAGTGGAAGCGGCGTATGAAGCCTATGACTTCCATGTGCTGTTCCATGCTATCCATAATTTCTGTACGGTGGAAATGTCCAGCTTCTATCTGGATATCATCAAAGACCGCCTGTATGTTTCCAAAGAAGACGATCCGGTCCGCCGCAGTGCCCAGACTGTTATGTACGAAACGCTGAACGATCTGATCGTCATGCTGTCCCCGGTGCTGAGTTTTACCATGGAAGAAGTATGGCAGTTCATGAAGAAACCTGCTAATTCGCCGGAATCTGTACAGATGTTGCCCTGGCCGGAAGTGAAGCAAGAATATATCAATGACGTGCTGGAAGCAAAATTTGATAACTTCCTGGCAATCCGCGGTGAAGTGACCAAAGTGCTGGAAGGACATCGCCAGAACAAAACCATCGGCAATTCGCTGGAAGCAAAAGTTGTACTGTATGCGGAAGGGGAAGCGCTGGAAATTTTAAAATCTGTAGAAAAAGATCTGCCTGCGCTGCTGATCGTGTCGCAGGTGGAATTGCATGAAGGCGCTTCCGGCGGGGAAGAAGAAACCGGACGCGCAGATCTGAAGGTAACCGTAAAACCGGCGGACGGGCATAAGTGCGAACGCTGCTGGACCTACAGCGAAACCGTAGGCAAGAACGCATCCCATCCGGAACTGTGCGAACGCTGCGCTGCAGTTGTTGAATAAGTGTAAAAAAATGATGCCTGTATCCATGAATGAACGTGGATGCAGGCATTACCTTTTATGCATTTCAGTCCCACCGATTTAAAATATCTTCAATGATCTGCTTTTCCGTTTTCCTCTTTTTCTTCTGCTGTGTACGGAAGTTGTTGTCTTCCTTGCCGGTGGAATAGTCGGCGTAGTCAAAATCGTCGTAGCCTTTGTCATAGCTCCGATTGTAATCGCCGCGGCCGTCGTCGCAGAAAAACGGAAAGGAACAGATGGGATTCAGTAAGGTATTGCAACGATTGCTATTGTATGAAGTAAGTAGGTTCATTGTGCTGAAATCTCCTTTGTAAAATTGAAAGATGAAAGCGGTTTTTCAATCATGATTATAGCACAAAATTGACAAAAAGGATTGAATGTAATAGTATAAAAAAGCATGGTTAAGAACATTTATATTTTTAACAAGTGTGAGCTATTGTAATTTATCAATGCAGTTTCATGGACACGTGAGTGGTAATAACGTTTTAAGGCAACAGGAGAGTAAGTTGATGAAAGAACAGGAACAAACGCAAAGCAAACCGGGATTCCCGCCGTCAAATCTGCCGAGGGACCCGGAGACAGGTTATTTTCTGGACATACCGGCACGCATCCGGGAGATTTATAAGCATAACTGCTTTATGTCTGATTTCTTCCACATTAATATTGATGAGATTTATTGTGGAGGAGCCCAGGTAAGTCTGCATATTGAGCATAATAAGCATGCCAATCACCGAAATGTGACTCATGGCGGCGTACTGACCGCGCTGGCAGATTCTGTGCTGGGGGTAACCGGAGCTTCTGTTGGGGAAGCGGTGGTGACAGCAAGCTTTGCCATGGATTTCATCAGCAATGTAAGTATGGATGGTACGGTGCGGATGATCAGCAACATTAAGCATCACGGTCGGAGCACGATGGTTATTGTAGGCGAGATGTATGACGACAAAAACCGTTTGCTTGCAACGATGATGGCATCCATGGTGAATGTAGATAAAATTGAAGGGATTCCACGGTCCTGGTGAGTTGACGCGGTTTGATGCTGCATTTTGCGGCAAGTATATATGGTGGAAGCGATTTACATCACAAAATATAATTTGGAGGAACACATGAAAACCAATCTTATTTTAATTAACAACGATATTGTAGATGCTGAAGAAATCAATATACATCCGTTTAACAGGGGACATCAGTTCGGAGACGGCGTGTATGAGATGATCCCGGTTTATAACGGGAAAGCCCTGCATGCGGAAATGCATATGGAAAACCTGTTGAACGCTTTAATACAGATTAAGGTTCCCGGTTTCTATATGGTAGAAGAAATGGTTGAATTTACAAGCCGGATGATTGAGGCGGCTGAAATAACTGACGGTCTGCTCTATACCCAGGTGACCCGTGGAATCGGGCCCTATGATCTGGATTTCCCGGAACAGTGTGAACCGGAGCTGATCATGCAGGCTGTGCCGCTGAACCGGGATGCGCTGGCAGAACAGAGGAAGACCGGTGTGAATCTGATGACGGTGCCGGACGAACGGGCTGTCAAATGCGAGTTGAACACGTTGAACCGTCTGCCGGAAATTTTGGCAAAGAACAAAGCCCGTATTGGGAAATGCTATGACGCGTTATTTGTGCGGGATGAAAAAATAACGGAAGCTACTGAGGCTGCGTTTATGGTCGTAAAAGATGAATTGTTGTGGACGTATCCCATGAAGCTTGGGAGCGTCCATCAAAACGTGACACGGCAGCTGGTGAAAGAGAAACTGGCGGCGACACTGGATCTGCAGGTAATCGAAAAAGCTTTTACCAAAGATTTTGCCCTGGAGGCAGAAGAGGCATTTCTGTGCGGTAATCGCTGCGAGATCATGCCGGTTGCCAAGATTGACCGGAGACCGATTGCAGATGGAAAGCCGGGAAAAGTAACCATGCAGTTGCAGGCTGCTTTTGAAGATTATATCCGGGAACAGACAAAATGACTGATTCGCAGCATAACCGTGCATTGGTAAGGGCTGCGCTGTGTCTGGCTGTTGCAGCCATTATGCAGGCGCTGCGGGTTCTCATACCGTTGCCGCCCATCGTGTCCATGCTGCTGATTGGGACGGTAGTAAATCTCTGTCTGTGCTTTGCGGTGTGGGGGAGCGGTATTCTGTATGCCGGAATGATTGGTTTGCTCCTTCCGGTTTTTGCTTTTCTTCAGGGGCATTTGCCGTTATTGCCGATGGTGGCGGTCGTGTTTTTGGGAAATCTGGTATTCTGCCTTGTAGTACAGCAAAGAAAGAGGTGGAAACATTATGTTTTCGCACCGTTGTTGAAAGCAGTGACGCTGTGGTCCTGTACCGGCATCGTGTGTAATTTATTCCGGCTGCCGCAGCAGGCAAAGTACCTGTTACAGATTTCCATGGGGATTCCCCAGTGGACGACGGCGTTGCTGGGCGTTATTGCCGCTGCATTTTTATGGAAACGGCTGCGGGAGAGCGGAATCGTGTGAATGAAAAACCCATTGACAAACTGAAACAGCAATGATAATATAGTTTTGTTCCGTTTTTATGTGCCGCTGTGGCGGAATTGGCAGACGCACTTGACTCAAAATCAAGCGCCTTTGCGGGCGTGCCGGTTCGACTCCGGCCAGCGGCACCAGCAAACCGGCAAAAATCCATCTGACAATTTCAGAATCAATTCTGTTTTTGTTACGGTAATGGAATGAATGATACGCTGGAGAACCGACTTTGTTAATGTGAAGTCGGTTTTATTTTTTAGTGTTAAGATCATTTCCTCCCAGGCAGTTTTCATTTCATGGAGAGAATACTTCGGTTTGGGAACGGCCGCTATGGCGTTTATTTCTTCCATACAGCGCCGCAAATCTTTTTTGAGTGTAGTTAGTCGTTCCAAATCAAATTCGTCTGCTGTGCCCTGTTCTATGACGTCGTACAGATTATTCATCCGGGTGGTAAGCCCGGCTTTTTTATTTTGCAGGAATTTTAATTTGTCGTCTGTGCCGGGAAGGTTTTGTAATTTATTGGCAGCGGCAGCGAAGATCCGGTCAAGATCCTCTTCTGGGAAAAAATCCAACAGCGCGGAGATGATAGTATCTTCTGTCGGTTGCGCTTTTAGTTTTGGATTATTACATTTCTGGCTGCCATGGAACTGTGTGTCTGCACACATATAGTAATAATAAATCTTTGAATTGGAATGAGTGGCCCGGCCGATATAGGAACTGCTGCATTCTCCACAGCGCAGCAATCCGGACAATAAATAATCGTGTTTGGCTCTGTATTGTCCGGGGGCACGTTTGTTAAAATCCAGGCGTTGCTGCACCATGGCAAAATCCTTTTCGGACACAATGGCAGGGATGGCGCCCCGATTGATAATCGTATTTTCTGACGGGGCAGCGTGGTTGTTGCGGCTGCCGTTGGGACGTTTGGCCACGCGGTTGTACATATAGGTACCGCAGTATTTTTGATTTCGCAAAATATCATGCAGGGAATTTTTACCAAATAAACGTCCGCTGCGGGTATGATAATTGGCCGCGGCCAGCTGGTCCAGAATCTGAACATAACTTCTGCCGGCAAGAAATTCCCGGAAGATCAGGCGGATGGCCGGCGCTTCGTCCTCATTAATGACATATTGTTTATCCACAATCTTATAACCGTACGGGGGAGTGCCACCCAGGAACTGGCTCTGGGCAGCGTAGGGTTTCAGCTTTGCCTTCATTTCTTTGGACAGGTTCCGGGAATAGAATGCAGCCTGGCCAACCATGACGGCTTCCATGAACTGGCCTTCCGGTGTGGAATTGATAGGCTGGGCAGCGTATTCATAAGTCAGGCCCAGTAAAATAATCTGCTGTTTGAAACGGTAATAATCAATTTCGTTCCGGGCGTTGCGGTCGATCTTGTGGAAGATAACCACATCAAAGATACCCTTGCGGGCATCAGCCAGCATGGCATTGTAGCTTTTCCGTTTTGTGGATTCCGTTCCGGAGAGCGCTTCATCCACGTATGTCTTCACGACAATGTAATTCCGGTGCTGGCAGTACGCGGTGCATTCTGCCACCTGCGCTTCGATAGATTCCTGATGCTGGTTCTCGCTGGAGAACCGGGCATAAATAACGGCACGTTTCATTTGAAAAACCTCCGATACCTTGTTATAATAAAAGGGCAGACTACTCTCGTATTAGCGTATGATTGGGTGTTTGCGCGACCGTCCGGGGTAGGAGCCGGGCGGTTGAATTTATATAATAATAGTGCTCTCAAACGTTCTGTAATGTTATTTACAACAATATGTAGCGACTGGAAAATCTGTGAAATAAATGATAAAATATAATTAGAACAAATTGAATGAAACAAAACTAAAAGGAAGCACATAAACAGTTACTGACATAAAGGCAGGGGAATAATATGGAGAATCGTATTATATATTCAAATAATCCACTCTTGGAAGTTGTATTGCAATTACGCTTCCCAACGATTCTGATTATAGGAACAGAAGTACCTGACAAATTTCAGGAGGCAATCAGAGAAGATTATCCTTCGTTTCGTTCAGGGATTACAAGCGAAAATACAGTTATGTTAAATATTAATCCGATTAATGGAATGATGCCTCCTGCTATTCAAAGCCAGCAAACTAAAGTATATAGCTTTATTTCCAGTGATGAAACATATAAAATTGATTTAACGAATTCTTCAATCTCGGTATCAACACGTAGGTATGTTAGCTGGGATGATTTTGTCCAGCATTTGAAAAAGCCGATTGACGAATTTATTAAATTATATAAACCGGCCTTTTTTGAGCGCATAGGTTTGCGATATATTGATGGATTGTCAAAACAAAAACTGAAGTCAGAAAACAAAGGCTGGAATGATTTGGTTAACAGTAATTGGCTCGGGATATTGTCTGATCAGGAAGAAAAGAATATCCGGCTAAGTAAATCGCAAGCAGAGTTTTATTTGGATAACAAAGAAGTGTTGGCAAGAATCAATGCATATTTGGGAAAAATAATTAATCAATCTGAGAACATGTTTTTTATTGATTGTGATGTGATTAAAATCAAGCAATCACAAATTAATGATTATGAAGATGTGATTCAAAAGTTGCATAGATACTCGTGGGATATTTTTGATTCGTTGATAACTGACACAACAAAGGAAGCAATGAAATAGAGGGATTTATATGTTTGAAAATTATCATTATAGCGAACATAAAAACTGTGAGAACGTCATAACGGAAATCGTGGATGACGACAATAATATTGTTGAAGAGGATAATCGAGACGATAGATTCATGGTTTTACCTGAGGCTTATGATATTTTTCAAAATATTGATTTTAAAAAGATTATCTCTGTGAGCAGCAGGCAAAAACAGTTTGCGTTTGATTGTTTAGGATACATGGATAAAAATTTGAAACGGCGATTTATAGAAACCGGAATTACAAAAGTATTGCCTAAGCTTTATTTGGTTGTTGAGGAAGATAAGGCATTAACAATTCATTGGGATTATGTTAATTATAGAATTTACTTAGACATTGAAAAGGACATTTCAAAATCTTTTTACGGCATAATTTCTAAAAATGCTGCAAAGGGTTTTAGCACATCGACGGGTCAATTGAGTGAAAATAACTATCCTGAAGTAATTGATAGTATTATTGCTTTTGTTTTTGCCAATTAAGGTGTGAAATGGAAGAAGAAAAATATCCTTCAGATTTTTACCGTGGAATTTCAAGTAAAGACTTTGTTTACGATAGCCCGGATATGGATAGTGGTAATATGAAGACTGTCAAATCAGATGCGTTCCAATTTGATGTTCTACGTTCTGATGGCTATCGGGAATTGTCTATTAACTGGAATGATGATGATAATTCCATTGAGTTGCTTTTTAATCAAAAAAGAGAGAATGGAAAAATTCATTTTCAAGCTGGTGCTGTTAAAATAGATTTGGCTTTGGTGAAACAACTATTTAAACAATTTATTGACTCAGAAGAGTTTGACTATGAGAGAAATAGATTAAAGGAAAATCCATATCATGGTAATTTGCTTGTAAAAGATACGGCACCTAAAGAAACAAGAAAGAAATTGATGTATGGCTTATCTTTAATTGCTGAACCTGTAATTGAAAATCCAAATTGCAAGTAGTGGTTTTCAATTCTTCAGCCTCCCGCCCGGGAGGCTTTTTAAATTTCAAAATAACTGTTATAATAAACAGGCAGACTGCTCCCGTATTAGCGTATAGGTGGGTGTTTGCTCGACCGTCCGGGGTAGGAGCCGGGCGGTCTTTTTTTATATTCCCAAACGTTTGGGAATTTTACTCTTTCTTGCCCCGGATAATAGCAATATACCGTTCCAGCTCCAACTGCTCATAAGTTGCGATCAGGCGGGTCATCGCCTCTGGATTACCGTTACTGTTGCGATAGGAATCGAAGCAGTCATAATACGCGGAGCGGTCATGGAACTTGATGTCGATGGGGAGCAGGCCGTGCTTCACCAGCTCCAGTTCCAGAAGCAGGCGTCCGGTGCGGCCGTTGCCGTCGATGAACGGATGGATCGTTTCAAACTCCAGGTGCATCCGTGCGATGGCCTCCAGGATATGCTGCTCCTTCTGCCACGTTGCATAGTTTTCTATCAGCTGTTCCATGGCTACGGGAACCAGATACGGCTGAGGCGGGGTATGGGCAGCACCCATGATACGGACCGGCACGCTGCGATAGCGCCCTTTGTTCTCCGCGTCGCGCATCAGTACAAGGGAATGGATGTTTTTAATGACAGATTCCGTCAGCGGCGTATCCTTTTTTGCAAGGTCAAGGATATAATAGAATGCGTCCCGGTACCCGATCACGTCGAGATGATCACGCAGCGGTTTGGCCGCGATGGTGATGCCTTCCTGCAGGATGAGGGCCGTCTCGCGTAGGGTGAGGGTGTTGCCCTCGATAGCATTGGAATTATAAGTGGCCTCGATGACGAATTCCTCCCGGAGGCGTTTCAGTTCGGTATCATTCAGCGGGCGCAGTGATTTTACAACGGCCGCCAGCATGTCTATGGCATTAAGTAATACTTTCATAATTAAACTTCCTTCCCGCCGCTCTCCGGAGCGGCTTTTTATTTGCCGGTAACTTGCCGCAAAGCCGAACGGATCCAGCCACGGTAGTAGAGCCATTTACGGGCAATCAGCAGGGGATACCGTTCCGGCTGTACACCCTTATCCAGCGTCTGCTGTCTGTACCTTTTCTGTATCTTTTCTGTACTGTTCCATTTGGGTAAATCCTTTTACTGTGGCAGCGGCTGCTGTTTGGCCAGCTGGGTTTAGTTTTCTGAAATCAGTGATAAGGTCTTTTTCAGAATCGTTTAAAGTAACGGAAACAACAGTGGGAGGGAATAAATCGTTAATGCTAATTCCAAATAATGAAGCCATTATAAAAAGTTGATCTTGCAATGGTTCCGAAACTCCGTTTTCCCATCCTGATATAGTGTTAAATTTAACACCAACTCTATCACCGAGGTCTTTTTGCGTCCAGCCCATTAGTTTCCGATATTCTCTAATTTTTTTGGATGTATATGCTCGAACATCAATATCATTTCTATACATGACGCCACTTCCTTTTCTTGTTAATTCTAAGATACACGAAAAAAACATCATAGTCAAGAAGAAAATTTCGTAAAACACGAAAATAAATGTTGACAAGAAAATAAACTTCGAGTATCATGAATAAAAAAGAGAAAGGAGGAATCAAGATGGCACAACCTTTAGAGTCAATTAGAAGGGCAGCTGGTGAAAGCCAAAAGTACGTTGCAAGCCTGATTGGTGTTGATGTTCGTACATATCAGAATAAAGAAAAGGGCATTACGCAATTCAAACAGGGAGAAATGTTTACCATTGCGCGGCATTATAATAAGCCGATCGATGAAATTTTTTTACCCGTAAACTTCGAGAAACACGAAGTTAAAGGGCGCAACGGAAAGGTAGGGTAAGGGAATGGACGAGAAAGTGAAAGAAAAACTGCTGAAACAGATAGAACTGATTCAGCAGATGTCATATCACGCAAACGTGCAAGAGTTAATTGACTTATCAAAAGTCATGAGTTCTCTGATTGGTCTACTGGCTGGAAGCCAATCTTCCGGCGGGGCTTCGAGATGTCATCCTTACGTGGTAACGCTGTCAGTAGAAGATTTAGCTGACTTATGTGCTGGACGAGTTCAACGGATGCACCGTCAGGGAGAAGCCCAGAGAACAGAATGATGTTAGGTTCCATGTAAGCTACTTTGTTGATAAGGAATGTGACGCCAGGTCCGTTCACAATATTGCCGGCCGCCTGCAGTTCATTAGGGAGCGAAGCTTCAAACTTTTGAATGCGTTCCACAATGTTTTCAAACATAATTTCCGCTTGGGAAGGAAACTTAATAGAAGCCTTGCTCAGAGCTTCGTAATCCGGCAGATGAAAAGACGGTAATGCGAATGAAGGTCCGGACAAATGGTCTTTAGGCATAAAAATCAACTCCTTTCTGCAGATAAATTATATCACGGCAGTGGGAGAAAAAAACAAGATATTGGGAAAGGCAGGGTAAGAGAATGAATAAATGGAAAAAGAAAAACCGGCCTTCTGCTGGAACAGAAGACCGGAAGGATTTCACAGTTGATATTTCAGCAAAAATCTCAAATGATAGCCATCAGGCTCGAGCATTAAAGGAAACGATCATAAAAACTGTATTTGATGCGACATCATCGGTCAAAAGCCATGTTTTGAAATCATTTCTTGAATCTGTTCATTAATCTTCTTGTTATTTGCTTCAATCAATCTGACAGCTAAAGCAGTAAATAAGTTCTGCTGTAAGCAAGTTGCAACGTGAATGGCTTGAACAACATCAGGGTCAACACCATGTTGTGAAGCTTCTGCAAGTTTTTCGTTTGAGATAGGTGGAATAGTCTTGGACAGTCTCTCTGCAAGTCCAGGGTCTTTTCCAATCTGTTTAAAAATAGATATTGCTTCTTCTGTTAATTCATCAACTGTCATACCAACTTCGTACATAGAAAACACCTCCAGTCCGTTTAAAGAAGTTGTTTGATAGTTTCGCTTTGACTCAGCATGTTCCGCCAAGCGGCTGCGCCTGTAAGAGCAGCAACAAAAATTCTGTCGTTTGTGTCGACATAGTTTCGCAAATCGTCTCGAAGCTGTTCGCAGTTAGCTGTTGCCGAGATAATCCAGCAGGATTCTGTTAATTTGCAAACGTTACGGTATTGCTGGATACGGGAAATGAGTCTGGAATAATCTCTTCCTGGTTGGCAAAGGTCATAACAAACAATTTTTGCATTTGACATGGCAAGTTCCTCCTTTCTGTCCAAATTATAAGAGGATGAACGAAAATGGCGAATAACCGTTCATCATTATATTAACAATACTATCATATATATTGTGTTTAGTCAAATAGTCAAATACGTTTATAACACAAGGAGGCGAACAGTAGTGAATAAAATCGAACAGATTAGAAAGGATAAAGGAATTTCAAGATACCGGCTGGCAAAGTTATCCGGATTGGACTATGTAACGATTACGAAAATTGAAAAAGGAGGAGATGTAAAGCTGAGTAATCTGCGGAAAATTGCAAAGGCGTTGGGCGCGACAATTCAGGAAGTGGTTTGGTAGGAAAGGCAGGGAAACAAAATGCTGAATCAGGAAAACACAGAGAAATGCCGGCGGATATTAAACCGGTACGGGTACCGGCCACAGATGCTGATGGTCATAGAGGAATGCAGCGAGTTGCAGAAAGCCACATGCAAGATGCTCCGGAACGGAACCACGGCCACGGCGCCTTCCGATAATTTTAAAGAGGAGATTGTGGACGTGATCGTGATGGTGACCCAGGCGGTTTTGATGGCGAATTTGAGTGCCGGGGAGATAAACGCCATGGCGCAGGCAAAGCTGGACAGGGTATTGGGGAAGGCAGAGTAAAAGAAAACCCCGGCAGAGAACCGGGGCAGGGGGAGAAAATGGATAATTTTTATTTGATACTTTTGCAATCAGTAGTGCTTATCTTCATAAATGTGACAGTTGCAGGATATTTGACACTAAAAATGGCCGTGTTTTTGTGGGAAAAGATTAGTGACTTAAAGGCAAATCGATTTAAATAGTTCGCCGTAAGAAGTAATTGTGAAAGATCCTTTGCTGATTTTGACTTCGCCAAAAAGGTTTGAATTATTCGAAAGCATTTTCAAAGCCTGTTGATAATACGAAAGATTTTTGTATGGTTCATAAATCAATTGGTCTTGTAATGAACATAAGTGGTCAAGTTCAATTAATCCTAAACGATCCAGATTATTAAGCGAAACAGCATTATTTTCAAAATTATCTATGACAGTAGGTGGGATAAATAAAATATTTTGTGGTCCTATTCGCATATATTTGGTTTGGTTTTTAACAAATAGTTTGATTTCGGCCAGTGGTCCAATTCCTGGAAGCAGGGGTAAAAGTCTTGCGTCATTTGAATTCATTTGACGAATAATGTCAACAAAAGAATGATGGATTTTATGAGATTTACGTAAGTCCAGTTCAGCGCCGATGAGCTTAACAAACATTTTTCGGACGACTTCGTCCTCAACGTAATATTTTGAAGCTTCAAGCGCGGGACCCAATACGCCGATGTCAGGAGATTGGTTGATTTTATCTGGAGGAATAGCATTAACTTCTTGATTAATTTCTTCCGCATACTTTAAAACATTTTGTCTATGTTCTTTAATACTTTTCTCTAGATAAGGATCAATACGGCCTATAGTGGCCTGCCATAAAAGATTTAATGTGTTGGCAGGTGCGTCTGCACCTTTAGTTACCAAAGATGTTGCTGCAGAGATAGCGATAGTAGACGTAATAGTAACAGGATCCATTTTCAGAACTACCTTTCAATTTATTCCGGTGGGACCGGTACATAAATTATAGCATTTGGGAAGTATATGAAAAATGAAATTAGTGTGAACGGAAATGCGGGGTAAGAAATGGAAGACATCATTATTGACCGGGAGACCGGTGAAGTCAGGGATCCGCCCGGCAGGTTGACAGACATGCAAGTGGAATTCTGGAGCGACCTGTTGGTGGAATATATTTTATCCGGAAAGGTTCCGGAAGAAAAAACAGCATAGGAGGAAAACGGTATGAACAAAACAGAACTGATTGCTGCAGCGGCGAAGGAATGTGGGTTGACCCAGACGGATATTTTCAAAGCCCTGGGCGGGATCCTGACGACGATTGAAAAGGCAGTGGCTGCCGGTGACAAGGTGCAGCTGATTGGTTTCGGGACTTTCGAGCCGCGTTTCCGGGCAGGGCGCAGCGTGCGGAATCCGCAGACCGGGGAATCCGCTTTCGTTCCGGACAAGAAAACACCGGCGTTTAAGGCAGGGAAGGCGTTTAAAGATTTACTGAACAAGCCGAAAAAGGTTACGAAGGCGGCAGTGAAAAAGGCGACAAAACCGAAACGGAAGTGATGGCGATGACAAACAAACTCAAGGCGGCTCTGCAGAGTGATGCGGCTGCAGTAGTGATGGGCCTTGCGCTGGCATACGGCTACATCAAATTTGCGATTAAGGTTATGGATTATGTGATAGAGGCAGGGCCATGAAGATACTGCGTGTTTTTGGGAACTACAATCCTTCCGGAATCATCATCAACGATGGCTGGATTGCTTTGGCTGCGTGTGTATACGGAGATATGTCCGTTGAATGGGCGCTGCACGTTATATGTGGAATGGGCTACGGCGGAGATAATCGAAGAAAGCAAGGGCAGGGAAGGGCAAAAGATATCCTGCAGATGCACAAGGAAGCTCCTGAACTGACAAATCAGCAGATTGCGGCCCGGATTGGCTGCAGCCGGGAGATGGTACGGCTGGTGTTAAAACAGGCAGGGATTAAGGCAAAGAAAGTGAGGGAGACGGCATGAAAACGTTTTTGGCAGTGACAGCTATGGCGCTTTGTATGTGTTTTATGAGCATGAATCCGGAAGGGGAAGTGACTAATATCACATACACGGTACAGACTGGTGACACGGTGTGGGCCATTGCGGAGAAATACGCGGATTGCCAGGCGAAGCCGTTCAATGAATTCGTGTGGATGATAGGCGACCGGAACAACCTTGCTGGCAAATATATCCGGCCCGGGGACCGGCTGATCATCCCGCTGTGGACCAGGGCAAAAAAATAAAGCCCACGGCGGTAGGGCGCCGGAGGCTTCGGGTGTGAATATATGCCTTGCGGAGGTCATGTTTCACACCCATATTTTACCACGAAGGGATAAAAATGGGAAGCGGATATATTTGTTATTACGATAGCGAAAGGCGCAGGCCGTGCCCAAAATGTGGCAGCTGGAACTATGCGTATGGCAGTGACCACAGGGATTACAAAAAGAACCGGGCGCTGGACGCGCATATCATCTGCCTGGACTGCGGGCATCGGACCAGATCGCGCAGGACGGTGGAAGAGGCCGTGGAGGAATGGAACGGAGGGTAATACAGCATATGGCATACCAGGAGATAGTAAAATGCGGGAAATGCGGGGCGCCCATCCGTTACATCCGGATGAAGCGGTCGGGGAAATGGATGCCGGTGAACCCAAAGCCGGTGGTGGTGACGCCATGCATCGGACTGGACAAGGGTGGTCATACCTATGTGACGTTGGACGGGGAAGCAATCCGTGCCCGGAAGAAAAAAGAGGAAAGCCTTTTTTATGATGGCGTGGACAGCATCGCAGCGTTTGAATCGCACTTTGCGACCTGTCCCCATGCGGATGAGTACCGGAGGAAGAAATGACAGCAAAAAAGCATACCAGGCTGGACACCATCGTGAACCTGGTCCAGATGCGGAACGATGTGGAAGACCCGGTGAGCCGGGCGCAGCTGTTGGACACCATTGCAGAAGAGATGGCCAGGACATTGAAGGCGTACTGCAGCCAGCAGGGGAACGGCTGTGAACATTGCGTGTTCCGGTTGGAAGATCCGGAACGCCGGAACTGCGAATGCAAGATCAATATCGGGAAAAACGAACTGGGCACGGCGCCCCGGTTCTGGGAACTGAAATGAAAAAGATGAAGACAAGAAAAGAATCAATCTTAACGGACAACTGGGATAAATGTTACCTGTGTGGGAAGAGAGCGGACAATGTGCATCACATCTATCCGGGATCCTGCAGGGCGGCCAGTGAACGCTACGGGTTCAAGGTGCCGTTGTGCGCGGACTGTCATACGATGGGGCCACGGGCCGTGCACCGGTGCCGTGAACGGGACCTGTGGCTGCGGCGGGAGTGCCAGCTGGAGTTTGAGCGCAGGGGCGGCACCCGGTATGAGTTCGTCAGGATAATAGGGAGGAATTATCTGTGATAGGAAGAGCACGTGCACGGATGAACAGCTTCTTTGGCTCGATATCTGTTCGCCACTATTTCAGACAGAGCGCAGGTAAAGGATTCTACATGATGGAAGAAAAGGCCGTTAGAGGAAAAGGGAGAGGCTTTGTATTTGTGGGTTCTTACAGCTTGTTTATGAAAAATGGCACGGAATATTTACAACATTTGCTGTTAAAACGCGCAAGAACGCTAAACAGAAGAAAAAGCTTTTACTCAACTGTGGGCGCGGTAAGACTTTACGGAGGATGAAAAGGAGATAATCGATTATGGGGAATGACGTTATTGATATAACCGGGCAGCGGAATGCCCAGCTGGCGATTGACCAGCTGAATAAGGAACAGGAAAAGCATCTAAAGGATGCCAATTACTGCAGAATCCACGAATTTTTAATTGATATGGTGACAGCGAATCCGGAACTGGCCGAAAAGATAACTGCGAAAAAAGATGTTCTGCAGTTTTCTCTGGAAGTGATTAAGGATGAAGCGAAAAAGAACGGCGGCGGGATTCCGGATAATGTGGCCTTTGAAAAGGTTATTAAAAAACTGAAGATCGAAGGCTATGAAGTTGTGATGAAGCCGGAAGTCCGGAAGGTTGGCAAGCCGGAAGAGCCGGCAGCGAAACGGAAGAAAACGTATCTGAATCTGGACGATTTTCTGTGAGGTGGCCGTTATGGAGATGACTAACAAAGAATTTTCCAGTCACTTTTCGGATACATTTACACCGGAAATCAAAGCTTTCGGCAGGGAAACGCTTTTAAAAGAAGGTTTCGATTGTCTGATTGTTACGGATAAGGAAGATAAGGAAAAAGCTTATTGTACACATTGTAAAAAGTGGGTGAAGATACCGGGGGATACGATTCATACCGGGTCGCCAAAATCAATACAGGCAGCGGAACGGAGGCGCTATAACAATCGTTGTTGCCATGGCGCCTGGGGACTAACAGAAGAGTTAATAGAAATGGAACGGGCAGAGAAGAAACGAAGGGAAGCCATCGAAGAGCGGAAGCTTGCCGTCTGCCCGGAATGTGGCTTCAGGTTTAACGTATATCACCGATGGCGCATGAACATGGGCCAGCTGGACGGTACCGTCAGTATCAGCGTTTGGGCAAAGTCTAAAGTGGATCCGGCAGCGGTAGTGATGCGGCGTATCGAGATTGAACGTAATTATGGAAATGGCGATGAACCTGTTGTGCAGGACACATACAGGGAAGCGGAACGATACCTGTTCCGGATGGGCCACAAGACGGTACGGCAGGATAGCAGGCCACTTAGGCATTACGAATATGATAAGAAAACAGGCTGGAAGTGTATAGAGGCTGGAAGAAAGAAATTTTTTGTCAAAAACATTATAGACCGGGCCGTGCGCCAGTCAAACGAGATGTGGACCGATTACATTAAAGGCCATTACCGTATGAATATTGGCAGTCTGAAGGCTGCCATAAAGGAAACGCCATATTATTACCTGTTCAAAGGCGAGAATGGTTATATCAGGAATTACCAATCATACGAGTACAGGGAAAGCTACCCGCTGCACACGGTGAGGCTGATGGATCTGTACAGCCTGCATCCGTGGATAGAAGTGCTGATAAAGAGCGGCATGGACAATATCGTGATGGATCATTTAAGAGGCGAAGGCTGCGGGGGCGCCATCTGCTGGGGAGCGAAGACATTAAAAAGCGCGGTGAAACGGTTCACGAAGCAGGACCTGAAAAACGTGATGGAGTATAACAGGCGGATTCGTGACAAGGCAAGCCGTATTAATGAAGAAGAACTTTCCGTTTTGGCGCTCGCCAGGGAACACCGGTACCAGCAAATAACGGTAGGGATGGCCAGAAACATAGCCAGGGAAGGATACGGTCAGTTTGAAAGCATGGTCATCACAGCGGAGAGAATCGGTCTTCACGGGATGAAAGTGTTGGGGTATTGCCAGAAAGAAGGTGGCATTGGTCACGCCATGGGGGACTGGCTGGATTACATCCGGGATGCTGAAAAGGTAGGGTTGGACTTGCGGGACAAGTCTAACAGCCTTCCCAAAGACTTGAAGCACAGGCACGCCAATATTATCAAACAGATTAAGTACAGGGAAAGCAAGGAACTGGAAGAAAGGCTGAAGGCCACGCTGGCAGTGCGTAATAAGATTTTCTGCTGGAAGGGAAAGAAATATTTTATCCGACCGGCAGAGAGTACAAAAGAGCTGATTGCAGAAGGCAAGGCGTTGCACCATTGTGTGGGCGGGTATGCAGAACGGCATGCGAAAGGCGTAACCACTATCCTGTTGGTGAGGGAGAACGGAGCACCGGACAAGCCGCTGTACACCATGGAGGTAAATGGCAGTGTGAAAGAAGGATGGCGCATGGTTCAGATCCGGGGCAACATGAATGCGGATCCGCCGGCAGAAGTAAAGAAAATAGTGAAGCGGTTCATGGAACAGGTGAACGCCAAGGGTAAGGAAGGGAAAGTGAGGAAGACGGCATGAGTGTAATGGATATTTCAAAGACAGATAAAGCTGCATTGATGGCGGAGGCAGAACTGAATGCCGTGGAAGCGGAATTTACGGAACGGACACCGGAGATTGTGGCAGCGGAGATCAGGCAGATTGCGGAACGGACTCCGGAAATTGTGGCAGCGGAAATCAGGCAGATTAAGGATCAGACACGTAAGCTGGTGCTGAACAACAGCATTGAAATAGGAAAGCGTCTCTGTGAGGCAAAAGAGATGGTTCCACACGGGGAATGGGGAACCTGGCTGGAACAGAACGTTGATTACAAACAGAGCACAGCAAATAAGCTGATGAAGATTTATGAACAGTACGGAGCTGCTCAGGGCGAGCTATGGGGTGCGTCCGCAAAATCGGAAACGTTTACGAATTTGACATATTCCAAGGCTTTGGCATTGCTGGCAGTACCAGAAGAAGAGCGGGAAGAGTTCGTGAAAGAAAATCATGTGGAAGACATGAGCACCCGAGAACTGCAGGAAGCGATTAAAGCAAGGGACGAAGCTGTAAAAGAACGGGATAAAGCAAGGGAAGAGCTGGACGAAGCAATAAAGAGCAGGGAAAAAGTTATAGATTCTTACATTAGAGAAGAAGAAAACAAGAGAACAAAGTTGCAAAAAGATATAGAACTTGCCGAGAAAAAGCTGAAGATGGAGAAGGAACGGCACGATGCGCTGATGGAATCGGCAGAGAAAAATAAAGAAGACCAGCTCGCGGAGATTGAACGCCTGAAAGCGGAACTGGCCAAAGCCGAAGAACGTCCGGATGTAACTGTGTCGGACGCGGCGGAAATTGCAAGGCTGAAGGAGCAGCTGGCCAAGGCAGAGAAGCTGGGAGCAGAACGGATGGCAGGTGATGAAGAGACGGCCCGGTTCAAGATTTTGTATCAGACAGTGCAGAACAACTTTTCTGATCTGATGGATGCCATGGCCTGCATCCGGGACGAAGCGGCGAAGGCAAAAAGGGAAGCTGCGGTCAGGGCGCTGTTGAAACGGTTTACGGAGGTTCTGGATGAAGAAAGCTAATATAATTGTAATGTTTGCTGTGGTATGGCAGACACTGAACTGTAGCGCCTATTGCCACACAGGAAACAGGACAGCCTCCGGAGCATGGCCGGCAGTCGGGATGGCAGCGGCAGATCATCTACCGTTTGGGAGCAGGGTAACATTACCTGACGGACGGATCCTGACCGTCACGGACCGGTTCGGCGGTGGATACCGGGACAGGCTGGACATATTTATGAACACAGAAGCGGAATGCTGGGAATTTGGGCGGCAGTGGCTGCGGTGTAAAGTGGAGGTGCCGGAATGAAAACGTACAGAGTAGCAGTGAAGCATTTATATTTTAAGAAGCCGGCGGTGAGCGTGTATGAGATCCAGGCAGCGGACGCGGACAAGGCAAGGGCCATCGTAAACAACAGCCTGGTGATGCGCGACTTCACCAAGGATGAATTCTCGATAGAGAGCGTGGAGGAAATCAAGGAGTGCGACCATGATTTTAAAACAGATAGCGTACGGCCTCAACAATAACTCCCTGACAGTATCCTGGTTAAGCGGAGAAGAGAATGAGGATTATAACAGCTTCCGCAGCAGTGAAGCGCCGGTACCGGAATTTTATCAGGTTATGCGGGATTTGGGCGTAAAGGTGTGGCGGGATTACCTGAAGATGAAGTTGGACGATCTGAACTTCGACGTGAAGGATCCTTTAAATAATGTAGCAATCATCAAACTGAAATGGCGGCATCCGGCAGAGATTAAGGATGTGGCATATTTTGTCAGCATGCACCTGTTGTACCATCAGAAGCCAGGCGTAAATGTCAGCATGGGACTGCCGGTGGTGCGGGTGCCGTTCCACCGTGACGAGAACGACAAAGAGGAAACGCTGCGGGAAGATTATTGGGCAGACAAGGAACTGGAGCAGCTGCTGGGACGGATGAAAGACCAGGGGTTGGCGTATGCCATGGGGCAGCGTGCCCAGGGGACGTTGCCGGGGATGGAGGAGAACCGAGATGGGAAGGATGGCAAGGAAGGCAATGCGCAAGAAGGAGCTCAAGGATAGAAAGAGGCTGGAAAAGCTTGAGGGAAGAAAAGAACGTATCCGGAAGAAGTACGGATAACTTTTCTTCTATATAAATTAATAGTGCGGCAGGCAGGAGCCGGGGATGCTCTATCACAGGCAGCGAAAAACGTAAGAAGTGAAATACGGAAGGCGCAGCCCGTTCCCGGCTTCTGCTGAAAATTTGAAAAAACCAAAGGCGGTAAAGACCGCTTTGCACTTGAAAGTGAGTGTTAAAAAGTCGGAACCCTGAAAGGAAATGTTGTAATGAAAAATATCAATGTGCGGCAGCGGACGTTCTACAGTAACCGGGATATTAAAAATGCAGATTACCGAAACGTTTTTATTTTTCAGTACAGCCTTTTTGATGATGAGCCGATAAAAATTGCAAAGACCAGGGAAGGAAAAGAAAAACTCACCACGCCGGCCAAGAAAATCCTGAACGACAAAAAGAGCAAAATGTATTTTGATTTACTGGTGAAGGGAAACTTTTCCGAGAACGATTATTTTATTTCACTCAGCTATGCAGATAAATTTTTACCGGAGTCGGAAGAGGCTGCAGAAATCCAAATCAGAAAATATATCAAAGATCTGCGAAAGGAAGCGAAGAAACGCGGCGTGGATAATCTGAAATATATTTACGTGACCGAGAGTGGAAAGACGAAAGGCCGTGTGCATCATCACATGATTTTACAGAATTGCCTTCCCCGGGATTTGGTGGAAGGGCTTTGGTCTAAACAGATTCGTCCCTTTCATCAGGAACGGGAGATGATCGGCTGGGCCAACGTGAAACGGATCCAGGTAACGGGTCCGGATTTTATGACGCGCATTTCAAAATATTTAACAAAAAATCCGTCCGGGAAAAAACGGTGGAAACAATCAACCGGTTTGGTTCTTCCCGGAACGTCCAAAGCGGATAACGTATGCAGCGCAAAACAGTTTGAACAGATGTCGCTGTTTGGCGGTACCAGTTTTGAATCGGCCAACATAGAGCTGGGCAAGTTTGTGAAAAAGCATCATCGCGGGTTTGTGATCATGGATACGAAACGGGAGTACAACGATGTGACGGGCCAGTGGTACATCAAGCTGCAGCTGATGCGAAAGTCGTTATGGCAAAAGACCATGGCCATATTCGAGGCAAAGGAAAAGGCAATGACGGACGCGGTGGACCGTTGGCTGGTTCCGCATGTTCCGGAATATAAGATTAACGGAATACAGGGGGTGTTGTGGTGAAATGATTAAAGTTGTTAAAACCATCGCAGACATGAAGAAGGCAATCAAGTCAGGCGTCGTTTATATTTCCGGGCCGATAAGCGGCGTGGAAGATTACAAAGACAATTTTGCAGAAGCGGAACGTGATTTATTTGCTGCCGGCATGATTGCCATCAACCCGGCCTACATGCCGGAAGGTTTGCCGTATGATGATTACTTCCCGACCTGTTACGCCCAAATCGGTATAAGCAATGCACTATGTTTTTTGTCGGGCTATGATAAAAGCACCGGCACAGCCAGAGAGGCAAAGCGGGCACAGTGGAACAAAAAGGAATATTGGGTCTTTACGTTGGAGCAGTATTTCTATTATTGCGATTGCCAGGACGCCTGTAACAAAGGGCGGTCCATTCCCAAAACGGAGAAGAAGGCAAGAAAAGGATTGGCCGAAACGATTAAGACTATACGAGACAGCATCAGGATAGCAGGCAGCCTGTTGGAGGAATGGAGCCGGACGGTGAATCCTCCAAAGACAGAACGGCAGAAGAAGAACGATAAAGTAAAACAGGTTTTACGGTCATATCAGGATTGCCTGCTGCAGATTGATGCGGCCTGTGACGAAATAGAGAAACTGGACACCAGGCGAAAAAGAATCACAGTGCAGTACCGTGAAGTGCATGGCGGTGGTGGGAGCGATTACACGGAAGCGGTCATTGAGAATATTCAGCAGCTGGAGCGCGAAATCGTAGAGCACACGAAGCAGCTGGAGGCGGAACGGAAGAAGGTACAGTTCTGGATTGATGTGCTTCAGGACTATCGGGAACGCCAGGTGCTGAGCATGTGTTACATAAACGGAATGCGGTTTGAAAAGATAGCAATGAAAATGAATTATGATCCGGCATATGTACGTCGGTTCCATAGCTGGGGCATCAACAAGCTGAGGGAATTATTTGTGGACGAAATAGCAAAACTGTAAAAGTGTACACAAAATTTAACAACGATGTGTGATATAGTATAGGTGCTAGGTTATGCAAGAGAGAACTACCATACATCTCTTCCTTTCCGGAAAGCGCCGAAATATGTCACAAATAGTTCGGCGTTTTTTCTTTGAGAATGTGATATAATTACACTGAAAAGGGAAGGAAGTGAGCAGGATGTTAGCAATGTTCGGGAAAGCAGCACTGACAATATTGTGTTTGTATGCTGCATACTCATTCTGCAAACAGAATAAACAGCTTATCCGATTAGTTATGGTATATGCTTTTCTTGCGGTATTGATTCATGCGTTGGGAATTGAATTCGGAGCAGTACCGATAGTAATAGGGTTTCTGTTTGCCGTACTAGCATTGTGCAAAATAGTTTATAATTTCTGAATGAGACTACAAAGTGAATAAACCCAAAGGACACCGAGTGAAAGCTCTGATGTCCTTTTTTATTGCAACTGACTGGATGGGAAGCCGATGTTAACACGAACTTGTAATATATGTGGTCGGGTGCACAAGGTTGGTGAAATCTGTCCGAGAGCAAAACAACGTCACAAAGAGTATGATGAGTTTAGAAGAGACGAGGTCGCAACCGGATTTTACAAAAGCAGGGCATGGGTGAAGATGGCATCGATGATTAAAGAACGGGATCATGGATTGGATCAATATGAGCTGGCCATAAACAAAAAGATTGTGAAAGGCGAAATGGTCCATCACATCATTCCGCTGGAAGATGGGCCGGACAGGAGACTGGATCCTGGGAACCTGATCTATGTGAGCCGCAAAAGTCACAAGCGGATCCATGACACGTACCAGAAAGGCGAAAAAGAGAAAGAAACGCTTCAAAAAGCCCTGTTTAGTGTGATTGAAAAGTGACATCCCCCCACCTTCAAAAAGTTTTGGCCGCTAAATATAAGACCGCGCGCCCTCTAAATTTCCGCAAAAACTCCCAAAAAAAGTGATTGAAGTTACACTTTTTAAAAGTTGAACAACTTTATTATATGGATTTTGTAAAGGCAGGTGAAAAAAGTTATGGGAAGACCGCCAAAAGTCATTGATTTGCAAAAACGGCATAATACGAAATCAGAAATTGCAAAAAAACGTGAAAACGAAAAAAAGTTAGGCTTGGCGAGAGACCAACTGAAAGCGCCTGCCTGGCTGCGAAAAGAAGCAAGAATGGAATTCGAACGTGTTGTTCAGGAAACAGCAGAAATTGGATTGCTGGATAATTTAGATTTATCGTTGCTGGCAATTTATGCAGATGCATATTATCACTATACGAAACTTTCAAAGCAACTGGCCAGGGAAGGCGATACGGTTACGGTAGAAAGCAGAAGCAGCACGTATGACAAAGTAAATCCGAAGCTTCAGGCCCAAAGCCATTACGTCGACCGGATTATGAAAGCATCGACCAAGCTGGGAATGGCTACGACGGACCGGCTGCGGTTAATCGTTCCGGCCAAGGGTGAGGATAAGAAAAATAAATTCCTGGCGCTGATCAGAGATGCGTGATAGAACTACTGCATATGCGAAACTGGTTGTTTCCGGAAAACGTATTGCCGGCCGGTCGGAGATTCTGGCGTGTCAGAGGCATCTGCGCGATATGGAAAGAAAAGATTTCCAGTTTATTTTTGACGTGGAAGAAGCGGAATACCATATCGATATTGCCAATAAACTGACAATTGGCGAAGGCCAGAAGAAACAGGCGTTAAAAACGAGAGGATTTCAGGATTTCATTTTGGGCAGCCTCTTTGGTTGGCGGAAAAGACGTTCGAAAGAAAGGCGGTTCCGCGAGGCTTATATCCAGATGGGCCGGCAAAATGGGAAGTCGTTTTTGGCCGGTGAAATCGGGAACGACTTCGCAACGTTTTCGGGATACTACGAAGGCCGCATCATGTGTGCGGCGACCAAATCGGACCAAGCAAAAATAGTTTGGCAGGAAATTGAAAAATTTATCCGGGCCGACAAGGAACTGGAAGAACTGTACAGCATAAAAGAATATAACAACCTGATAATCAGCAAGATTACAGGAACAGAAATCAAAGCCATCGGCCGTGATACAAAATCGGCAGATGGCTTTCGCAGTATATTGGCCATAGTCGATGAATATCACGCCCATGCGACTGACCAGATGTATAAGCTGATGCTGGACGGCCAGATAACTGTTGACAGTGCATTGACAATGGCGATAACGACGGCAGGGTTTAACCTGAACGGACCGTGTTACCAGCAGTATCAATTTTGTTTGAAGGTGCTGGAAGATACGATAAGAAAAGAATCCCTGTTTATCTACATAGCGGAAATGGACAAGGATGATGACATATGGAACCCGCACAACTGGGTCAAGGCAAATCCGTTGAACCTGTGGAAAGATGATACAGAAGTTGATACGGAAAGGCTGGCCAGAATGGCTGAAAAGGCTATTGATGCCAAGGAAAAGGGCGGTAATGATTTAGTTAATTTTGAGACGAAATCGCTGGACCGGTGGGTAACCTATACAGGCGGGGCATTGGTGGATCTGGCAGCGTGGCGGAATTGCGCCAGCGAGATGACGCTGAATGATATGCTTGGCCGGGAGTGTTATTTGGGAATTGACCTTTCGTCAGGTGGCGACCTGACATCCATCGTTCTGCTGTTCCCATTGGAAGATGGCAATGTCTACTTATGGAGCAAATCCTATATGCCGGAATTGCGATTGGCAGAACACATGCGTACGGACGAAGCACCGTATGGCGAATGGAGCCGTGCGGGATTGATTACGCTAACATCCGGAATGTATGGGATTAAGACGGATTACAAGGCTATCATTGCGGATCTCCGGCAGGTAATCAAAAGCCAGCAGCTGAAGATAATTGGATGTGGCTACGATTCTCACAATGCCAGTGCGTTCCTGTCAGATCTGGAAACGGTGCTGGATTGCGACCTGACCGAGGTGAAACAGTCGGCACGGAGTCTGAATGACGCTACGAAAGATTTCAGGTTGTCGGTAGAGGCAGGGCAGGTGCTGTATGACGAAAAGAATTCTCTGCTGACGTGGAGCGTTGTGAATGCGATCATATCGGAACCGAACAGCTTCGGGGAAATTAAAATTGACAAAATGACCCAGGATAACCGGATTGACCCGATAGATGCATTAATAGATGCATGGAAAATCTGGTTTACGTTGAAGGATGAGGCCGCAACCAGCGCGGATGACGCGGTGGATGAGTGGCTGGGCGCCATTGGAAGTGAGGAAAAATGAAACTATTGGATTTGATACGCGGAAAATTGAAAAACAAAAACGAAAGTGACGGTATCACATTAAGCCTGGCCAGTATCAATGAGTTTTTCGGGAAAATTTACCAGGGGAACGGGCCAGACATTTCGGTGATCGCTTACTTTATCTGCATGAAAACACTGGCGGAAAGTATGGGGAAACTGCCCTGTTATATCCGGGATAAGGATTACCGGCGCGTAAAAAACAAGACGTCGTTGAAGCTTGAAATCGCACCGAACGATCGCCAGACTGCCGGCGAGTTCTGGACCATGATGGAGTTTGAGCGGAATCATTACGGCAATGCCTATGCGTTTTGTGAGTGGAACGGGAAGACTGGCGAACTGGCAGGGATTCACAGGATGGATCCGCATTATGTGACGATATGGGTCAACAACACCGGTGATTTTACGGAACGCCCATTTTATTACCGTTACCATGATGTGACTGGCGGGCAGGAGTATTTATTTGACCCGAAGGACGTGCTGCATTTCAAATCGTGGATTACCGACGATACTGGGATTGTCGGCAAAGCGGTCCGGGAGATCCTGTATTCGTATTTTTCCGGTGATAAAGCGGCGCAGGCGTTTCAGAATGATTTGTACCAGAAGGGCATGACGGCCAATGCGGTGCTGAAGTACGTGGGCGATTTGACAGGCCCGGCCAGGAAGAAAATGCTGGATCGGATGAAAGAGATAACAGCAAACCGGAACGACCGCATTCTCCCGATACCGGTAGGGTGGGATATACAGCCTTTGAACCTGAATCTGCAGGACAGCCAATTCCTGGAAACGAGGAAATATTCCGCGTTGCAGATTGCGGCAGCGTTTGGTATCCAGCCAAACTTCCTGAATGATTACAGCAAATCCAGTTATGCGAACAGCACGGCCCAGCAGCTGAGTTTCCTGACAAACACACTGTTGCCGATTGTAAGAGGTTATGAGCTCGAACTGACACGAAAGCTGCTCCGGGAAGATGAAATCAAGGATAATATCCGGATTAAATTCAATACGAACGTGCTTTTGCGTGTGGACCCGTTGCAGCAGGCCAATATGCTGGCCAAATATGTGCAGGGGTCTATTTACACACCGAATGAGGCACGGGCGAAGGTAGATCTTCCCCCATATCCGGGCGGAGATAAATTGATTACGACGCCAGGCGGGAAAACGCTGGGAAACGAGGAAGGAGGTGAAACGGAGAATGATTAAGATTGTAAACACTGCTGACCATGGTGAAATTTGGATTTACGGCGATGTTGTAGACAATTTCGATGGCGAATGGTTAAAACAGTGCGGTCTTGGCCAAGCGTTTGTCTGGCCGGAAAATATTAAAAATCAACTGGAAGAGCTGAAGGAAAAACCGCTGGATGTGTATATTGCGTCTGATGGAGGACTGGTAACAGCAGGGTGGGCTATTGCCAACATGCTGCAGCGCCATGACGCGCCGATTATCGCTCATGTAGATTCCTGGGCGGCCAGTATTGCATCTGTCATTGCGTTGGCGTGCGATAAAGTCATCATGCCGGCGAACACATACCTGATGATCCACAGGCCGCAGGTAAATGCAAGCGGGAACGTAGATGATTTACAGGAAGCGATTGCATTTTTGGAAAATATCACAGATTCCATTGTCAAGACCTATATGGAAGCGGCAGCGGAAGGCGTGACCGAGGAACGCGTCCGGGATTTGATGAAACAGGAAAGCTGGCTTTCGGCGGAACAGTGCGCAGAACTGTTTAAGACGGTGGAACTGGCTGAAAAGCGACTGGAAGCAGTGGCGCAGGTAACGAGTTTTGCAAACGCCCCTGAATGTTTGAAAGTGAACCGGGCGGGAAACGCCTTGAAAATCAACATGGCAGAGATTGCCAAGTCATTAAGAGAAAGTTATGAGGTGAGCTAAAATGAGAAAATCTATTGAACTGAAACAGATTATGCAGGCAAAACAGAAAGCGTTAGTGGATTTGCTGGGGAAGGATGGCGTGACTGCTGATGCAATCAACGCAGCCAAGAAGGAACTGGACACGGCAACAGCTTCTTACAATGCAGCTGTTGCTCTTGAAAAGCTGGAAAAGGATAATTTTGCCGGTAACCCGATTGTTCCTACAGCAAAAGCCAGTCCGGTTGCAGCTTTGAACAAAGCACTGCGCGGCATCCAGCTGACCGATGAAGAGAAAAAACTGGTGAAGTACGAAAAGCTGCGCGATACCGCAGGCACTCCGGGTCAGGTTGGCGCAACTCCGGCCAAAGGCGGTTATCTGCTTCCGAAAGAAAGCGCGGCTACAATTGAAACATTTATGGACGACCAGGTCCGACTGAAAAACGATTGCGATGTTTATGCGACCAAATACCGCAGCGGTTCCATTCCGACCAGGGCGCACAGCAATCATAAGCTGACCAATTATGACGAGCTGAACAACATCCAGGAATCCGACCGTGATTTCGGGCAGATCACCTATGATTGCAAGAACTACGGTGAGATCATCCCTGTAGCAAATGAACTTCTGGATGATGTGGATGTTGACCTGATCGGCATCATTGCTGAAGAATTCGCCATGGATGCGGTCGATACGGAAAATGACAAGATTATTGATGTTATGGATACCGCGACCACGGAAGCCATCACCGATTACACCGGTATTAAAACGGTTATTAATACCAAACTGCCCCGGAATGTTGCTAAACGCGCGAAGATTTATACCAATCAGAGCGGCTGGGATTACCTGGACCAGCTGAAAGATAAGAATGACCGGCCCCTGTTGTCCGAGCACGCATCCGAACCGGGTGTATACCGTTTCCGCGGTAAAGAAGTTGTTGTTATCGACAATGAAACCTTGCCGGACGATGAAACGACGGGCATCCCGTTCTATGTTGGCTCCCTGAAAGATTTTATCAAATTCGTGGATCGTCAGGGCCTGCTGGTTGCTGTTTCCACAGAAGCCGGCTTTGAGATGAACGCAAGCAAGGTACGTGCGATTGAGCGCTTTGATGTGGCCAAGAAAAACGCGAAAGCTCTTCGCAAACTGACTTTGCTGGTTTCCTCTGTAACAACCGACGAAGGTGAAGGAAATGGAGAAGGCGGCGAAGGCTGATAAACAGGTGACGCCAAATGACACTTTCTGATGTCAAATTGTATCTCCGCATCGACTCTGATGCGGAAGATACAATTTTGGGAACGATGGTGCAGGCTGCGGAAAACTATATGGTTGGCGCAGTGACTGACTATGAAATAAATTATGCAGAAAACGAAAAATACGCGGCGGCAGCAGATGTTTGTAAGATGGCCATTATTGCCCAGATGTATGAAGACCGGAATTCTCAACTGAAAGGGGATTTCGGTTTTGTCATTCGCAGCATGATTAACCAGCTGGAATATTGGAGTGATACAGATGGTTGATATCGGAAAATTGCGTAACCGTGTAACGGTACAGAAGAAAGTTCGCGGCTTGGATGAAGGGTTGGGAGCACCGGTCACGTTTGTAGATGACGGCCAGATATGGGCTGAATTCCTGAAGCAACGCATCTCTTCTGCTGTCATTGCAGACGATGGGGCTGCAGTGTTGGTTACCCAGGGAATCCGTATCCGTCCCCGTGAAGTACAAAAGGGGTGGCGAATCGTTTTCGGCAACCATGTTTTTGAAATCATTGATGTCGATCGCTCGGATCCGGCAATCTATGTATTGACCACGCAGGAGATACGGCCATGAAGATGTTCGAAATCCGTGTGAACATGGGTGAAGTCATTTCCAAAGCTGTAAAGGATATTGACAAGTACGATGTTGCAAAGCAAAAGAAAATCAAGAAGGTTATAGCGGACGGAACGAAAGAAACAAAGGCAAGAGCTTTGCAGCTGGCGCCAAAAGGACCGACAGGAAATCTGAAGAAAGGTATCAAGGGGCACCTTGTTGACGGCGGGCGGGAGGGAATTGTCATGTCTACCGCTCCCCATTCCCATTTGGTTGAATACGGAACGGATCCACGTATTACGTATACGGTACGGAAGAAAGCTTTGAAGATAACCTGGAACGGTAAGACCGGATGGGCACGTGGATACATCGGCAGCGGAAAAATGCCTGCCCGGCATGTGCTCAAGAGAGCAGCTGAACGGGAATGGCCGAAGATTGTGCAGTCAATGGAGAAAGCAATGAAATGATTTTAATTAAAGACGTACCGCAGGTCCCACTGCGCAGGGCACTGTTTACTATGCTTACTGATGGGCAGGATCATAATGTGTATGGCGATGTTCCAGAAGACGCAGTACTTCCCTGGATCACCATAGGCGGCATGATTTTCAGTCCGATTGGCAGCAAAACAACGGTTATCTGGCAGGCAAAAACGAATATCGAAGCGTATTCAGACGGGACACAGAAACTGGAATTGAATGAAATGTTGAATGACATCTGTACGTTGGTATCGTATTACGGTAACAGTCTGGAAATCGAAGGGTACAGTGTTATTGATACGGAGATTGAGACTGTGGAGACGGAACAAGAATCAACGACAGGGTATCACGGAACGGTAACAGCCGTATTTAAATTACAGAAAGCGAGGAAAACAGAATGAGCAAATTAACAGCTGAAGAATTGCAGAATCTTCCAGAGAATCCGGATACTGACTTAGCAGAAGCTGGTAAGGATGTATTATTGTATATTGGCAAAAGCGGTTCGGGAGATGAAGAGGTGTTCGCACTCGTAGGTGGCCAGCGCAATTCCACTATTGAAATGACAACAGATTCTCTGGACGCATCCCACAAAGGGAGCGGTGGTTGGAAACAGAGCAAGCCCGGACTGAGCGGTTGGAAATCCAGCTTTGACGGCTTACAGATCATGTCGGACGAAGGCGCCCAGATTATGGAGTACTGTTTCAGGGAGAAGAAACAGATTCATGTGAAATTCGTATATCCTGATCAGTCATATCAGCTGGGCTGGGCGCATGTGACAGAGTTCACCCGCGACAATCCGCATGACGGCATAGCCACCATCAAGTCTACTCTGGAAGGCGTCGGAGCAATCAGCGAGATTACGGCAGCAGAGGCTGCAGGAGAGGCAGAGGAAACGGAAACTAATCCGTAAAAGGGAGGTAACATAAATGCAGGAAGCGATTAGTTTCAAAAATGGTGACCGGGAATGCAAATTACTGTTCAATATCCGTACACTGAAAAATATGGAGCAGGAATTAGGCTTTTCCCTGAATCTGTTATTCACTCCAAATTTGACGCTGACTTTACGGCTGACGACCATTATGTTTACCTATCTGGGCATCAAGTATGGTTTACAGGATAAAGAGCCGGAAGATACGGATTACTATAATTTTATTCAGCAGTATTGTGATAACGGTGGCTCGTTGGATACGCTGAATGCGCATATCCTGGCAGCGATTGACGCTACAAACCTTTTTACGGAGGGGCAGACGGCAAATCTGGAAGAGATTCGCAAAGTGCTGGAAACGGCACAAGCAGGCAAGGAAAAAGTCGAAGTCTGACATCTTTTGCGGAATGGGTCAGCATGGCGGAGCCACTGGCCTACGAAATCGGCCTGAAACCGAAAGAATTTGAACAGATGCAGCCCGGGGAATTCTGGTTGCTGTTGGAGGCCAATGACCGGCGCCAGCGGGAACAGGATTACCGGTCTGCATATTTTTTGTCGTACCTGATTGCCCCGTATCTGAAAAAAGAAACCACGGTCACGGTAGAAGATATTGTGGATCCTCTTTGGGAAGATCCGGAAGAATTGAAAAAGAGAAAAGCGGAAGAGAGAAAGAAAAAGATTGAGGCTGACAGGAAAACTTTGGAAAAAGAATTTGCCTGGGCGTTAAAGGAGTAATAGAAAATGTCTGTGTTGTCTGCATTGATGGTAAAAATTGGAGCTGACAGTTCCGGGCTGAGAAGAGAGCTGAAAGGAACAAAAAAGGAAATTAATAATGCTTTTTCTGTTGATCCGATTATCAGTTTTCAAAATGCAATTACCGGCACTACAGCGAATGTTGGTTTTTTAATCAACAAATTCAACGCGGTAACGGCTTTAATAGGCAGCGGTTTTGGTCTTACAGCATTAATTACCAACGCCGTAAACGCGGGAGCGGCTGTTAAAGATTTGGCAGATAAACTACAGATTTCAACTGCTGAAGCTGATAATTTTTCAAGAGTGATCAAACTGACTGGCGGAGACGTTGATTCAGCGGCTGCAGCCATGATGCGCCTGGATTCTTCCATAAGCGGGAACAGCGAAAATGCGCAGAAAATCCGTGCGGTATTAGATGCTGTAGGCGTTTCTGTAACGAATCAGGAAGGAAAGTTGCTACCGTTAAATGAGCAGTTGAAAAATCTTGCACAGGGTTATCAGGTCGCTGCGCAGGCTGGGTATGGGCAGGAATTTATTATGAATACCTTAGGCGTTCGCGGCATGGCTTTGACCGAAACGCTAATGAAATATAACGATGCAGCCGAAGACGCCTCCAAGATTAAAGGAATCGGACTTGATATTGAGCAGATGGCGGAAATTGACCGTGAACTGCAAGTCGTTCAAGCACAGCTTGGGCAGCTGACCATGGCTGGCGGCGCATTACTGGCGCCGATAATCGGTGAATACTTGCCTGCAATCACAGAAGGATTGGCAGAAACGGCAGGTCTGATAGCAGAAAACAAAGAGGGAATTGTTTCTCTTGGAGCAGGACTTGCGCAACTGGCTGTGACATATAAAGTAATTCAGGCCATGGGTAAAGCCGGCGGTTTATTAGGTACATCAGTGACAACTGCAGCGGCAGAGCTGGAAACTCTTACAAAAGCACAGGAAGAAGCTATCTCGCGGCGGCTAAACATACTGAAAGCAGCGCAGAAAAAAGAAGAACAGATGATGACTAAAGAGGTGGCTGCCCGGAAGATAACGGAAGCGGAGAAGGAAAAAATTATCACAGAATCTTGTATGCGGATCCAGATGAAATATTCGGAAACAGCTGCACGGATTGAAGCGGAAATGCGGACGGCATATCGGAAGATGAACGCAGAGGCTAAGTTGTCAGCTGCCGGGCAGGTGCAGGCCATTGCAACAACTGGTACGGCTGCAGAAGTGGCCGGTGCAAAAACAGTGGTGGCAAGCGGTGCGGCTAAAGGTGCGGTAGGGTCGCTGACAAAAAGCGTCTGGGCTTTGGTAGGCGGATGGTATGCTGTGGCGGCCGCCATCGCGTTCGCCTTTGAAAAACTTGTAGCGTTCAAACAAGAAAAATCAAAGGAAATAACCGGCGACACCTATGTAGGAGAGCAACGGTACCGCAAGGGATCTGACGGCGCCTTTTATCG
The DNA here is from genome assembly GCF_056977735.1 of Succiniclasticum sp. Taxonomy (NCBI): domain Bacteria; kingdom Bacillati; phylum Bacillota; class Negativicutes; order Acidaminococcales; family Acidaminococcaceae; genus Succiniclasticum; species Succiniclasticum sp. Next base: position 8,487 of record NZ_DBMCWA010000012.1, on the reverse strand, counting down.
ACAGGAAATAAATACAGAGGCGGAAGACGCCTTTGATACATATACTGAAACGAAGGTTACTGATGAGGAAGAGTTGACTGCAGTGAGAGAAGCATATCTGCAGAAACATCCACAGAAAACAGTGGATACGCCAAAGCCTGTAGATAGCGACAAATACAAAAATCTGTTTGAGAATGCCGGCTCTGGCGGTAGCGGAAGTGGCGGGAAGTCATCTTCCGGAAAGGCTTCGGACCCGGAAAAAGAAGAGCAGGAACGCCGACAAAAGTTGCAGAGGAGTATTGAGCAGGAATACTCTATGCGAAGGACTGTAAATGATGCAATGCGGGAAAGTGTTGACCTGCAGACTGCCTACATGTCGGTAGCGGGCAAAGCGGCCTATGAAATGCAGAAGGAACATGAAAAAGCTATTGAAGGTATCAAGAGCCGCTGGTTACAGTTTGAAACGGAATATATCGGCATGTCGGATGCGGAGCGTGCCCGGATGGTTAAGAACTTGGAAGAAGTCGGTGCCGCGTTTGAAATCACGGAGGAAGGCAGGCTGTCTTTGGCAAAACAGGTGGCAGCGGATATTGCGGCAGCGGAAAAACAGTATGATGATGAAATCGTTGCTTACCATACCCAATGCAAGGGCATTCTGGCGGAGATAGATGACGCGTTCCGCTTGAACTCCATGGAAAAGCTGCAGGAGTCTTTGACCAATGAAAACGCGGCCATTCTAAATGCCTACAACACAAAACAAAATATGATGAAACGTTATTATGATAATTGGCTGATTACCCATCAGAACACCAGTGAAATGGTGGCCAATATTGTGATGGACAGTCAGGGCAGCTTCGAGAATTTCTTCAAGAATATACTGACCGGGGCTAAATCATTTAACGATTCTCTGTTGGATTTGTTCAGTGGATTGCTGGATGCCATTGTCAAGCAGATTGCGGAAATGATGGCGGCAAAGGTAGTAAACCAGTTCCTGAGCTGGATCATGCCAGGCTTCTTCAACGCCGGCGGTAGCGTTACAACCGATGGCTTTATGGGAGGGAGTCTGTGGATTTCGGGAGGAGGCGGTATCAGTGTTCATGGTGCAACGGGTGGTTCTATTGTAGGACCGGGATCTGGAACCAGCGATAGTATTCCCGCGATGCTCAGCAATGGTGAATTTGTTATGAGTGCTGCAGCGGTGCGGCGCATTGGCGTTCCATATCTGAATCGGTTAAACAAAGGCTATGCGAATGGCGGCTTAGTGGCCGGAAACGCTGCGTCTGACGGTTTTGGTAAACCTGCGAACATACAGATTAATATCCAGAATGAGACAGGACAACAGTTGGAAGCCAGGGAAGCCGGCAGCAGCTTTGATGGCGAGAAATACATTCTGAACCTTATCCTGAAATTCGTGAACAATAATGATGGCGGATTGCGGACGATGATTAAAGGGGTGGCAGCGACATGAGTGAAGAAAAGATATATTTCCCCGACATTACGCCGCCGACCTGGCCATTTGATGAGGAACCGGAAGATACTTCTATCATCAGTAAGTTTGAAGAAGGAAGCCAGCAGAGTCGGGCTAAGTTTACCCGTTCCCGACGTAAATGGACGTTGAAATGGAAACACATATCCCGAAAAGAATACCTGATTCTGATGCACTTTATCAAGCATGTAGTCAAGTTTTCCTCAAAGTCATTTTACTGGATCAATACAGATTCCATTGACGATGATTACCAATACCTGAATCCGGATCAGGAGGAGGTGGAGGTACGCATAACCGCTGTTGGAAAATGGACAAACGATGCATTACAGTATTGGTCTGGTACTCTGGAATTGACGGAGGTGTGAAATGTTACAACTGTCGTCAATCGCGAAACGGGAAAAAAATAAGCTCTCGACCGGCAGCGCATTCATCATCTTGCTGGACATCAAACTGGTTACCGATACGGCGCGGATTTGTTATAACACAGAAGATATTACTTGGAATGGCAATTTATACCAGGCCTTTCCGTTTAAGCTCGGGGACGTCTCGGAGGACACGGACGGAAGGACGCCGGAAGTGCAACTGATGGTGGACAACACTTCCCAGGCGTTGCAGTATGCGGTGGAAGAGGCAAACGGCGGGAACGGGAAGGAAGTGATCCTGCGCGTGGTGAATTCGGAGGCGCTGGAGAATCCGGAACCGGAACTGGAAGAAAAGTTTGTCGTCACTAAAACCAATGTGACCCAGGAATATATCACATTCACGCTGGGGGTTGAGTACAGCACCAGGACCCGGCGGCCACTGATGCGTTATATGAAAAATAACTGTCCGTTCCGGTATAAGAGCCTGCGCTGCGGATGCACATCGTCTTTGGCCAGCTGCAACCATACGCTGACGGATTGCCGGCAGCGGAATAACTCGCAGCGCTTTGGCGGGTTCCAGGGGATTGACCAGAAAGGGGTATATGTTCATGGTTGAATACAGCGACCTGATCGGCGTGCCGTTCCGGAACCGGGGCAGGGATGTAAAAACCGGCCTGGATTGTTACGGACTGGTTATGGAAATATATCGGAGATACGGTATTTCAATTCCGGAATACACGGAGGATTTTGATAATTTGGAAAAGGTGAACGCGCTGATTACGGAGAGCGTCGCCATAAAAAGCAACTGGCGTCGGGTGGAAGGAGAACTTCCGGTTCCGTGCCTGGTGGCAATACGTTTTGGGGTTCCAAAAGGAATGGTGAATCATACCGGCTGTTATATAGGGAACGGCCGGTTTATTCATATCCGGCAGAATATTGGAGTTTGTGTTGACAGCATCGCTTCGCCGGCGTGGAAGCGGGTCATAGAAGGATGTTATGAGTACATAGGTGACGGAAATGGTAACACTGGTAATCGTTAAGAATCCTTTTGAACCGTGGAACGGGCGGGAGATAAAGAAGATTGTACCGGGTGACACCGTGCAGCAGCTGCTGTCCGGATATCAGTTGCCGGGGCTGGAGATGATGGCCAGTGTGAACGGGTACACCGTGGCGCCGGAAACCGTCATCCAGGACAATGACATTGTGGTGATTTGCCCGGTGGTTGGAAAGGGTGGCAAAAACATTCTGGGGTTAATTGCGTCGATCGCCTTATCGGTCGTGGCGTTTGGCGTGGGCGGTATTTTTTCAGACGTTGCGAATCCTGGGATGTGGGCAGCGGGCGCGGCTCATTTTACAACGATGTCCTATATCGCTATGGCCGCGGTAATGTTTATTGGCAATACCTTGATAGGAAGAGCATTTGGCGGCAAACCGGATACCGGGAAATACGAGGGTACGACGGAAGCGACATATTCCTGGAACGGCGTTTCCACCATGGAAGGGCAGAACAATGCGGTGGCCCTGACATATGGGACCGTTATGAGCGGTGGCCAGAGTATTGCCAAAAATGTGCAGGTAATTGATAACGAAGAATACCTGAACTGGTTGGTGGCAGCCGGGGAGGGTCCGTTGGTGATATCCGATATTAAGATAAATGACAACGACGTTGCCTATTACACAGGAATGACGGTAGATGTGCGGGAAGGCACGAACACACAGGAAGTCATTCCTAATTTTAACGATACGTTTTTCACAAAGACTTTGGGGTACCAGCTGCTGGAGACGGAGCGCATTGATACGGCCCAGGGCAATGCCACGGAAGGCCTTGCGGTTAAAGTGGAATTCAACGGCGGCTTGTATTATGCGAATGACAGCGGCGGGTTAAGCGAAGCTTGGGTGAAGCTGCTGGGAGAGTACAGGAAAGGTGAAACCGGGGAATGGGAACCGTTTGTGTTTTCCAAAGAAACGAACAGCAGTTATGTGAAAACAGTAAAGAATGAAGCGCTTGTCGGGAATTATACGTTTCATGTAGAAGATTTTACAGATTATAACCAGTGGCACGAGCCGGTCAGAACATATACGATGGCGACACTCACATGTCCGGATGGGACGGAGTTGACAAAAGAAGTCCATCGCGGCACAGAGTTTTCGTTGGGGGATTTTACATTTTTGGTTCCGTATGAAGATGATGGTGACGATGGAGGCGGTGGCGGCGATGGTGATGGCGGCGGTGACAGTGACTTTTAAGAGGTGACGGATAATGGCGCAGTCAACGATAAATGAGACATTTACAGTCAGCTATGAAGGCTTGAAGATTACCGGCAGCCAGTCCAGCGCAATCCGGAAAGAATTCCGTGTGGATGGTCTCCCGGCAGGGGAATATTATGTCAAAATGCAGGTGACTGGCCGGTCGCACGCTGTAACAAACAGTAGGGCTGCTGTTCGGTGCTATTGGACCAGCCTTACATCAATTGTGTATGACGATTTCTGTTATCCGAACATTGCGCTGATAGGTATCCGAGCGCTGGCCACGGATCAGATCAGCGGCAGCCCGACGCTGAAATTCAAAAAAACATGCCCGTATGTGTGGGTATGGAATCCCTATACGGGCGCGTATGTACAGAAGGCTTCGAACAATCCGGCATGGGCAGCCTATGATGCGCTTCATCAGTGCAGGGAATTGGAGGATCCTAACAATCGGGGACATTTTGAGTTTGATGTCCGGGGGGTGGAAGCGGATCGGATCATTTACGACCAGTTTAATGAATGGGCGGCGTTCTGTGACAGCAAGCGGCTGTATATCAATATAGAACTGAACACGGTCGGGGAAATGCTGGAGGTCATCAATCAAAACATTGCCAATGTAGGCAGGGGCATGGTGATTCCGTTCGGCACAAAGTATGGCTGCATATGGGATTGCGCAAAGCAGCCGGTGCAGATGTTCGGCATGGGAAATATTTGTGCCGGCACGTTCCAGGAAGATTTTCTCCCAACGAATGACCGGGCCAATGCTGTGGAACTGACCTACATGGACGCGGAAAACGATTTCAACCGCGAGACTATAACGATTTATGGAGACAATTATGATGACGCAGCCACAGAAAAGGTAGCGCAGGCAACGTTTAACGGTATCACCAGCTATGAGCAGGCGTACCGGGAAGGGATGTATCAGCTGTACTGCAATAAGTATCAGGTGCGGACGGTATCCTTCGAAGCGAACATTGACGCGATTGCCTGTACCCTCGGGGATGTAATTCTGGTGGCCCATGATGTGCCGCGCTGGGCGAGGTCGGGCCGGATTGAGAAGGTGGAAGGACAGGAACTGCTCTTGCCGGTGGAACTGGAAGATGCGTCAGGAGAGTATCGCATCCAGTACAGGACGGTAAATGACAATCTGTACACTTCGGCAGTGACGATTCTGGAAAACAAAGATGGCTGGTGCCGGGTGCAGGTTGCGACTCCGTTCGATGAAGCGGATCCGCCGCAGCGTCATGACATTTTCGATTTGGCTGTTACTAATGTGGGGAGCAAACCGTTTGTAGTGAAGAGCATTACCCGGGCGCAGGACTTCACAAGACGTATCAGTGGAATTGAATATAATGAAAATCTCTATAACGAAGATTATGACATTCCGGAGATTCATTACTCCAGCGAAGACGCCCGGCCAAAAAATGTAACGAATGTCAGCGCGACGAAATACAGCTACCTGACGCCTGACGGGGTAGTCCGATACAAGATGGACGTTTCCTGGGAACGTGCTTCAACCGGGCGGTTTACATTGTTTGTTTCTTCGGACGGGGAAGGCTGGAGCCTGCTGGTGAGTGGGTTGAGCGCGACGGAGTATGCGGCGGAGGTGGATGCTGATACAGCCTTTGTGAAGATTATCACGACCAACGGGGCTGTGATCACATCCGGAACGGTAGCTGCGATTACGAACATTGACACAATGATGCAGCAACTGACGATTTCCGGCTTGGCAGCGACAGTAACTATGTCGGGAAGCATCGGAACGGTACAGGCTGTATGGGACGCAATCACGGCTTCGAACCTGAAACACTACAAGGTGACATTCCGGGGCAGCGAATACCGGACGATAAACACATCGGCAGAATTTGGCGGGGTTCCGGAAGGTAGCTATGTTTTGTCTGTGCGGGCAGTTACCAATCAAGGAGCAGAAGGCACGGCAGCGAGTGTGACTGTAGAAGTGGAAGCACCGGAGCCAGAGCCGGAACCTGTGGTGCCGTCGGATACATAAGGAGGTGCAAAATTGATAATCGTAAAGGATAAAACAATCATGACCAGCAAAGGGCAGACGTTCACCACGTTGTTCCAGATGCCGGAGGATGGGTATGTGCTGGACGGCAACGAGACCATCAGATTGAACGTGAAACGGAATCCGGAGGACACAGAAATCCTGCTGACCTTGCCGTGCGGGATTGATACGCTGAACAATATCATCTCCGTTTACGGAACGAAACAGGAGATGTCCGTGCTGGATGCCGGTATATATTTTTATGACATTGTTATGAATCTCACGTCAGGCGCCCGGTACACGCTGATGTATCCGACCAAATTCATCGTCAGGGAGGTTTGTTATGAGTAATAGCTTAATTGACAGGGAAATCACCCAGGGCGTCATCCCGATTGGTACTCCCAAGGCATACAAATATGACGCAGCGCTGGTGGAAGCAGCAAAGTCAGCTGTACAGCAAGGCATTGCAAGCATTCCGTCAGTTGTAGAAAATGCTGCTGAAGAAAAAGTACAGCCATACGTTACGGAAGCTTCTAACTCTGCTACGGCCGCGGCGAAAAGCGTAACGCAGGCAGAGGCGATCAAGAACGCTATGCTTGCCGGTTACGGCTATCCCTTTACCGCTTCCACGGTAGCAGACATGACCGATATAGATAAAATCTATGTGTATACTGGCAGCGAAGAAGATTATATAAATGGCAACTGGTATTACTATAACGGATCTGCATGGGTAAGTGGTGGTGTGTATAATGCGGTTGCTTTTACCACGGACAAGGCGTTGTCTGTTAGTGATGCGGCGGCCGATTCCAAAGTGACAGGGGATAACATCAAAGCACTTAATAAACAAATCCAATCCCTACATTCCGTGGCTATTAGTGGCGACCTTAATAATAAAACGGTAAGCACTATTCAAGGTTTGTCTGTGGAAGTAGACGGATGTGTAATAAAGTTAAACGGCACTACAAACGGGTCAACGAGTTCTATTCGAGTCTTTTCGTTGCAAGAAAACCCACCCAAAGGATATACAAGCGCAAACAACTTTTACAATGGCTGTACATTATCAAACACTTTGCTTGCAGGTCATACATACAGAATGCACGCGGTGTTGGTTGGAGGGACGTTCACATCGGGGGACAATACACATGGTGCGGGTACTGTTTTCCCCATGGGAACTAACACCACACTTTGGTTGACATCATATGCCGATGGATATAACGTAGGCCCTGCCTTAATGTATGGTGATGGTGCGGAGTTCACACCGGAAACCGACATGGTTGTGGGCGCGTTGAATTTCAGAAGTGTTGGAACACGCGTGTTCAACAACGCCGTTATCGTTGCGTATGTGGAAGATGTTACCGTAACGAGTAGGCTTGTCACAACGGACACGACGTTATCCATAGATGGGTTACCTGCCGATGCAAAAGCAACGGGCGAATCTATTGCTAATGCGAAAGCAGAGGTTGATTATATCAATGCTGAAAAGTGTGTTTTTGCTCATGGTGCTATTGACACGGGTGGTAGCACAGGGGATATAATCAACATTTACGATGTTGAAACTGGCGGTTCGTTTGATTATTATGTTTCCGAGTGCGAGCCGGGCGCGAGATTTGTAATATACGGCGAGGGTGGAACAACATCTCGTCGGTTATATGCATTCTTATATACTGACGATGATGACCAACAAAGAATTACTGGTGTTAGAGCGGATGCCGGAGAAACACACCTTGATGCCGATTATGTAATTACTGCCCCGGAGAACGCGTCACATATTGTTGTACACTGCTTTAGAGATACCCCGCATCACCTTTATAGGGGGTTGCCAATTAGCCTTCGGGTAAATGAACTGGAAAATAAAGTTGGCGGCATTGATGCGATCAATGAAATGATCGGTGGTCAAGCACACGAATACACTGGCCGGTGTTATATTAAAACAGTTGACCCCATAGACATCACGGCGTATCAGAGCAGTCCAAGTTTTGCATCTTGTGTTTTACCTTGCGAAGAAGGAGATAAGTTTATCATCACAGGGTATGGTGGGACACAAAATCAGCGGTTGTATGCGTTTATTGACGAGGACGGCTACATGTTGTCAGTAAAAGCGGGAAAAAACGAACAGGCGGATGAGCAAACGATTACCGCTCCTGCTGGTACTGCGTACCTTGTATCCAACGTCCGTGTTGCCTATCCATATGCGCTTCGGCAAGGAGAGTCTATCATTAGTCGCCTTGACGATATTGAAGAATCGCTTGATGGGGTAGCTGATGCATATAAAATACCATCGTACTATGATGAGAACGATTATTTAAAGGTAAGCGCAAAATAAAATACCGGATTTCATCATCGGCTGAATTGTGCCATACTTAATGGTATAAAGCAGCCGATATTTTTGTGTGGTACGAGATGTCGGC
>NZ_DBMCWA010000011.1:13516-97611 GCF_056977735.1 Succiniclasticum sp. | reverse complement strand
TAAATGGATTTCTTTTTTGGCAAAATTAATTATTTCTTCTTGGGTTTCAGGAACCACTCTAGTAGTATCAATTATATTAGGTAAAGATGAAAACTCTTCTACCATTCCAGAAACAATTGATAAAGTTGGTTGCGCTAAAAAAATGCTTATTTGTTTCTCGCAGCGATAGTTCCTACTTATATCATCACTATCCATCCTTGCAATTAACTCATGTTTACAAAATTTTATCCCTATATTTAACGCATTTCCCAATCCAACATTCTTTTCGAGCCTAATTACATTAAGCGTTTTTGGATGAATGTACTCCATTTCTTTAATAACATTATCCAATTCTTTATTTAATGGTCCATCACATACTAGAACAAAGTCATCTGGTTTTATAGTTTGTTTCCACATGCTGTCCATTGAAAGACGTAAATAATCTGGTTTTTCTTTATAATAAACACTCATTAAAACAGAATAAGGTTGTTTTGTTTGTATAAAATCATCCACTGGCTTTTCCCCTTGTTATAACATATTATTATGTTATTTATCATTATATTAAAAATCTATAAAGTATCTAAACATTTACAATTTCTGTGATATGCAGATTTGTTTATTTTTCATAATCCATTGCCGTTACTGCACCCTCATCCACTCCGGCAGTACTTTCACTACTAAAGAGAATGAAGAAAGTTGCAAAAATCAATTCCAAATCTCGTAACATGCTCATGTTGTTTATATACAACAAATCAAATTCTAGCTTTTCGTAGGGATCGGTATTGTATTTTCCATAAATTTGTGCGTATCCTGTTAAGCCGGCTTTTACCTGCAGTCGCAACTTGAAGTCTGGCATGGTCTTGTAGTATTGCTCCGCAATTACAGGGCGCTCTGGCCTAGGCCCTACTACGCTCATATCGCCTTTCAATATGTTGAATAACTGCGGTAATTCGTCCAACCGGCACTTACGGATAAACCGCCCAATAGGGGTAATGCGGTCATCATTATCCCCCGTGCTGAGCCGGGCCACGCCGTCTTTTTCGGCGTCAACTCGCATGGAACGAAATTTAAAGATTTCAAACTCCCGGCCGTCTTTTGTCAGCCGCACCTGTTTATATATAGCAGGGCCTCCGTCATACAGCTTAATGGCAATAGCCGTCAGTAATAAAAAAGGACTCAGAATAAAGATGCCTACCAACGAAGATATAAAATCAAAAGCCCGTTTCGCAATGGCATATTCCGGGTTTAGTACTTTTCGATCTACGCAAAGAACAGGGGAATCAAAGGACTGGATGTGGATAGCTTCTTGCATAATAACGTCCCCCACATGGGGTAAAAAGAAGCCGCGCACGTTATGTTCTTTGCAGTATTTCAGGATGCCGTTACGGCAGCGGCTGTTGACGCCGGCTACAAAAACAGCTTCGTAGTCTTTTAGCTTTTCTTTCAGATCACTGAAGGTACCATCATACATCAGTTCATCCGTTATCATATAAATCCGTTCACTAGGTTTTCCTTTTAAAGAGCCAAACCGTCTGCGATCTAACTGGTTCCGATAAATCAAAAGGGTTCTTCTTGGGGGAATCAGATGATAATAGAACCAGTTACCGAACATAGACCAACCTACATCCAGCAGAAACTGGCCGATAATCAGGATAATAAAAGATACCGGATTATAAAACTGGTTCCAGGCAAATGAAACCAGAAAATAAATAGTTGCCGCACTGAAAAACTGGCTGAGGAACTGGGCAAATACCAGTGACCTGACCCGCCAGTACCCAATCAGATACGCATTGTAGGTTTTGTAAAAGAAAAAAATAATAATGGCATAAGCTATGATAATATAGTAATTATAACGAAAACCAACTTCTCCAAACGGAATCGGTCCATGGTAGCGGAACTGTAACCATGCGAAGAAAAATAAGGCGACGGACAGTACAAAATGCGCCATTTTGATTAGTAACAGTTTTTGTTTTCGTGAATAATTTACATGGGTTAAACTTTTTTCTTGCATAACAAACTCAAACTTTCCTTACAGATTTGTATATACTTAGGCTAACTATATGCTCTACATTCTTTATGAGCACCGTAAAGAATCTCACTCCATACTTTTGCCATGTCGCGAAGTTGGCTTGTCTACTCACTCCGCCTTATCGACCGGGGATTTCTCTTCTTCTTTCCCACCATAGTAATATCCATATCCATATCCATATCCATATCCATATCCATATCCGTATTTATGGCTTCCGGAGCCGTATCGTCCTGCATCCACCTTTATCTTGTTCAGGATACAGCCCAAGATATTGGCGCCGCCCTGCACCAGCCGGTTTTTGGCGGCCTGCACCAGTTCCGGTTTATCTTGCCCACTGGCGACAACCATCATTACCCCGTCTACTTTGGCGCCTAAGACCGCCGCATCGGTAACCGGCATGATGGGGGGTGTATCGATCAATACATAATCGTATTCCGTACGCGCACGATCCAACAGATCCTGCATTTTGTTGCTCATCAGCATTTCAGACGGGTTGGGGGCTACCGGTCCGGATACCAGAATATCCAGGTTTTCCTGTTCTACATGTTGAATAAAGCTGCTGTAATCATCCCCGTTAGCCATAAAATTGGTAAGACCTTTGTTATGCAGACCAAACAGCTTATGTTGAGTGGGGTTACGGAAATCGCAGTCCATCAGCAGCACTTTTTTCCGTGCCTGTGCCAGTACCACGGCCAGACTGGCTAAAACGGTACTTTTGCCTTCGTTGGGTACAGCGCTGGTCACCTCCACCACTTTCATTTCCTTGTCCACCCCGCTAAACTGCAGGTTGGTACGGATGGAACGGTAGGCTTCTGCTACCGGGCTTTTGGGGTCTTTAAAGGCCAACAGGTTAATCTTTTGTACTTCCTTATTTTGCTGCTGGGTTTGTTCCTGTTTTACTTCTTCCATTGATTATAAGCTCCTTTGCAAGGTACGCGTTGGTATGGGCAGGCATCCATTGACCTGCTTTATTTTTTCAGGAGGTACTGCTGCAATTTGCTCAGCAGGCCCGGTTTTTTCTCTTCCATTTCTTTCTGTTTCGTCATGGCCCGGCTCATGCTTTCTTCATCGGGAATCGCACCCATGACAGGCAATCCAAGGTAATTCTTCACGTCGTCTTCCGTACGGATGGTACGGTTCATCAGCTGCATCGCTACCGTGTAGCTGCAACCTAACAGCAGACCCAACAGCGCCGCCATTGCTAACGTCCGGCCTTTCCGGGGGGCAATGGGCCGATCCGGCAGAGTGGGTTCATCCACAATCTGCACGTTGGTGGGCACCATAACCTCCGCCACCTTGCTTTCTTCCAGACGTTTCGCCAGCATGATGTACAGTTCTCCGGCTACCTGGGCATCCCGGGCTGCTTTTACATAGCCCTTTTCTACTGCCGGCAGTTGCTCCAGATCCTTGTTGTTCTGATCGATGACTTCCTGCAGCAGTTCCGCTTTCTGCCGTGCAGCGATGAGTTCCCCTTCGCTTTGGAATTTACTTACCACCAGCCGTTGGTGTACCGCATTATCGCTGGGGGCCTGCAGGGACGCTACTTTCCGGGTTTCTTCCGCAATCTTGGCTTTCAGTTTAGCGATTTGGTCGTTCAGTTCAATCATCCGGGGATGTTTTTCCGTGTATTTATCCAGATAGCTGATCCGTTCCGCTTCCAGCTTGGCCAACTGAGCGTTGTAAGCCTGCACGGTTCGGTTATCCGCTGTATACTGGCCTTCCCCCCCCAGAATGCTGTTGGCCGCGTTTAACTTGGCCTGAGCCGTGCCCATTTCGATCCGGTTGGCCGCCGCTTCTTTTTCTACCAGAGCAATGCGGTCTAAAAACAACTTGGCACTGTCAGACGGCGTTAAAATCTTGTTTTCGATTTTATAATCCTGTAAAGCCGTTTCCGCCTTGTCCAAATCCTGTTTAGCCGCATCAGTACGGTTCTGTAAAAAGTTCTTGGTAGCTGTCTGCTCCACACGGCTTAAATCCGTCATTCGCTGCAAAAAGGTTTCCACCAGCAGCTGGTTTGCTTTTTGTGCCTGGCCAGGGGTTTTACCTTTCACTTTCAGCTGAAGAATTTCCGTGTTTTTAAAGGGTGAAGTGGTAATGTTACTCTCAACATATCTTTCATACGCCGGATATTTACCGTCCTTCTCCTGTTCGGTAGCTTCAATAACTGGTACCACAACGCCACGGCTCTTTAAAATTTCCGCATAGGTGCTCATCTGCTGCTGGATCATGGCTACGTTACTGCCGGTAGCTGCATCCAGCAGGGAACTGCCTAAGCCCTGCTGCTGTTTGATCCGCAGCAACGCCTCCGATTCATACACGGGGGAAGCAACCAGCAGATACAAAATGGCCAGCGCCACAAACACGCAGGTTATCTTGGCGATAGGTTTGCGGTTTTCGGAAATAATGTCCGCCACTTCCATTAAATCTATGGTATATTCCTGGTCTTCCAAGGGAGGTACCTCCTAACTAAAAAATAAAGGATTTTTATGCCGTAAAAACTATTTGTCGATTCTGTCTATATCATACCAGCTATCGATGGCCCGTGAAGCAAACAGTGCAATGTCCATCAACGTAACCTTATGGTTACTGGTCAGATACAGGCAGTCGCCTTCCTGCAACACTACATTCTGGCTCATGTCACCCTTTTTCATGTAGTTCAGGATGTTAATCTTCTGTACGTTTTCTTCCGGGGTACCTACATTCCGCACCAGATAGATACTCTTTTTGGCCGCCTTCTGGGTAAAGCCTCCCGCAGCGCCTAAGGCGTCCAGTACCCGGTGGCTTTTGGTCAGCTCATGCATGCCCTGTTTGGATACTTCCCCCATCACAAAGACCCGGGTGGTGCCCAGTTTGGCCACGTTCACCGTGATCTTGGGGTTGATGATGTATTCGCTCAGTTCTTTTGTCAAGAGCTGGGTAAATTCATACACGGTCAAGCCGTTAATATCAATTTCCCCTACCAGAGGAAAGTTCAGCTTGCCGTCAGGTCGTACGGTATACGCTGAGTCAGTATTGGCCCGGGTACTGCTGATGTCCGGGTGCCCCAGCACATAAATTTGCAGCTGGTCCCCCGGTGTCATGATGTATTCCTCGGCCGCCGCCACGTTGGTCAGCGTCAGCGCGGCCCCCAGCAGCAGGGCTGCTATAGTTTTCTTCATGTCTAATCTCCTTTTGCCTTCTCCACTGTAACAATCTGAAAAACAATACATCTTGTGGATACGAATCTGTAATGTTGACATAATATTATATCATGGATTTGCGCAGATGGCTACTGTTTGCACTGTATTTGATGACAATCTGGCCAGATTATGTGCCGTGACAGGTTGACAAGATACCTCCTGAAACAGAGTATTTTTTACAGAGTGCATTTAATTGTAAAACAATTTATTATGTAAGTCAATATACTGATAAAAGTATACAATGCTGCAGGCTTGCAGTCCCCTGCACTGCAGTTATCCAAACAGTCTGGCAAAAAAGCCTTTCTTTTTCGACGAGTTTGCGTCTGGCTTTCCAATGGTTTCCGGCAATCGGTTAAGATAGAGTTCCGGCGGCAGTTCTTTGTTTTCCAGTATATGACGGGGTTTCGTCTCCAGCAGTTCGGTAGCGACGGCTTCACCCCAGTGCTTCACCAGTTTTTCCCGGGCGCCTTTTAAATCGGTGTTGCGGTGCCGCAGGTTGTGGGCATCGCTGCCCATGAAGGCGATCATCTGGTTATCGATCAGCATGTGGATCTTTTCATGGGCCTTGGGGCCGAATACGCCGGTCAGGCTGCCCCCGTTGCTCTGGGCCACACAGCCCCGTTTTAACAGGGTCAGCAGCTTCTCCGGCTCATGCATCAGCTGCATCTGCCGTTCCGGATGGGCCAGCACCGGCACGATGTCCATCAGCTGCAGCTCATAAATCATGTCTTCCAGGTTGGGCGGCAGCATCAGGCTGGGCATTTCCATTAAACAATAGCGGCTCCCCGCCAGGCAGAAGGCGCTGTGGTCCTTCCGGATCAGCTCCAGCAGGTCCCAGTTCAGTTCCGTTTCCGCCCCCGGGTAAATGCGGATGGGGATCCCCCGCGCGTCCGCTTCCTTCTGCAGCGCTTCCACATGACGGCGGATCGCGTCCCAGGTCAGCGTGGTGCTCACGTCAATCACATGGGGCGTGGCAATAATATCGGTGGTTCCGCTTTCGACGGCCATCTGCAGCAGTGCGATGCTGGTTTCCATATCCCGGCTGCCGTCGTCAACGCCGGGTATGATGTGGGAATGGATATCGATTTGCATGGGTCTCTGATTCTCCTTGGATCACTGAGGTCTCCTGATTTTAAAATACAGATATTTTTTAAAAAAAATGTCACTGTCGAAATCCGCACGGAATGAATTAAACGCATCCATCGTCAGGGCTATAACGATTTTACATTCGTATGAATCCAAACAAGAACCTAAATAATTCGATTCGGCGTATAAGTTGGAATCATTTTCTGCAGTTGTGCAATAATTGCATCTGCGTCTTTCAATGTAATTAAAGTTTCGAACTGCTGCTTCAACAATGTTGTATCTTCTTCAGAAAGTGTAGCTTTCCAGATTTTGGCATGACTGGTCACTGCAGTGCCTTCTTCTGCAGTCAAAAGTTCTTCAGACATTTTCTCTCCCGGGCGAAGGCCGGTAAAGCAAATCTTGATATCCTTGTCCAGTACCAAACCGGAGAGTTTTATCATGTTTTTCGCCAAGTCTACAATCTTGACAGGCTTACCCATATCCAATACGTACACTTCCCCGCCATTCCCCATGGAACCGGATTCGATTACCAGTTGACTGGCTTCCAGAATAGTCATAAAATACCGGGTCATTTCCGGGTGGGTCACAGTAACAGGACCACCATCTTCAATTTGTTTTTTGAACAAGGGTACCACACTGCCCCGACTTCCCAAAACGTTGCCAAAGCGCACTGCCATGTATTTAGTTTTGGGATGTTTTTCATTTAAGATTTGGCAAAGCTTTTCCGTCAATCGTTTGGTAGCCCCCATGACGCTGGTGGGGTTCACCGCTTTATCTGTGCTGATAAGAACAAATCGTTCCACCCCATACCGTCCTGCAGAATCTGCCGTATAGAAAAAGCCTTCCACATTGTTCTGTACTGCTTCCCGAGGTTGGTATTCCATCAGTGGTACATGTTTGTGGGCTGCCGCATGAAACACTATCTGAGGACGAAATTTCCTGAAGGTTTCGTCCATGCCTTCCTTGTTAGTTATGTTCATAATGTAGGGTATGACCTGACCTTTTACGGCCTGATCCTGCAGCTCCCGGTTAATCTCATAGATACTGCCTTCCCCACGACCTAACAAGATTAGCTTTCTAGGTTTTCTCCACAGCACCTGTCTGCAGATTTCGCTGCCGATACTGCCGCCTGCACCGGTAACCAGTACGGTTTTATCTTCCAGATATTTGCCGAAGGTAGCCATATCTACCTTCACGGAATCGCGGTTCAGCAGGTCTTCAATTTGGAGTGGCCTAAGAGTTTGGTAACTGATGCTGCCCTCATCTACAGTAGTGAAGAAACTGGGCATAATCTTGACTGTCACGTCAGGTTTTGCAGTGTTGCAAAGTTCAGCCAACTTGTTCATTTCTATATGATGCATAGAGGGAATAGCTATAATAATTTCTTCTATTTTTCTATTATTAACGATGTTGTGGATATCATAGCGGGTACCCAGAACCGGGACACCGTTTAAAACCTTATTCTGCTTGAGCGGATCGTCGTCGATAAAACCAATCACTTTCCGGTGATCTTGCTTTCGCAGGTCTCGCAGGATGATGTTGCCCGCTTCCCCTGCGCCTACGATGAGGACACGCTTATATTCCAAATCGTTATCTTTGTTACTTATATCTGCCTGATAGACTGGGCAACGTTTGAAGAGTTGGGCACTTTCATTAGATGTCGCTTTATCAGACTTAAACCTGTGTACTGCTTCAGTAATACTTTCAGCGGCCAATATGCCGCTGACCACAGCGATGCCATCCGCTCCAGTGGCCAGCACCTGCGGGTAGTTTTCCGTTGTAACCCCGGCGATGCCAACGATGGGAATGTGCACGGCTTTGCGGATTTCACGCAGGCCTTCCAGCCCCAAAGGCACCGTATCCTTTTTGGTAGCGGTGGCAAACACAGCCCCGCAGCCTAAATAATCAGACCCGGCCGCTTCCGCGGCCAGCGCTTCCTGTACATTGTGAGCCGTAGCCCCGATGATGAAGTGACGGGCCGGGTTGGGAACCGTTTTCGCGGTTGGCGCATTTGTCTCGTCAGAGACCGCGGCACAGTCAGCCAAAAAACGGTCTGCCATGCGGCGCGCTTCCGCCACCGGAATGTCATCCTGCCCCAGATGCACGCCATCCGCCCCGGATAAAAGCGCAACGTCAAGCCGGTCATTCACGATAAGCGGCACATGATAACGGTGGCACAGCGCGATGAGCCTCCGGGCTTTCTCCAGCATAACCTTCCCCAGCCCGTTCTTCTCCCGGTACTGCACCAGCGTCACACCCGCCTGCAGCGCCTCCTCCACCGCATCAAACAACTTGCGGCCCGGCGGCAGGCAGGCCTCGTCAGTGACGAGGTATAAACGTAAATCAAAATGTTTCATTAAAATGCTGCCTTCACCATCGCTGCCACCGTTTCACCCGTCATGCCATACCGCTGCATAACGGTATTCCCCGGCGCCGAAGCCCCAAACTTATTGATGCCCAGCACACGGTCTTCGCGGCCCGTGTACCGCGTCCAGCCCAGGGTCACACCCGCTTCCACGGCAAACGTCGGCACATACTTCGGCAGCACGCTTTCCTTATACGCCGCGCTCTGCTCCTCAAACACTTCCACAGACGGCATGCTTACCACAGCCACATCAAGGCCCTCTTCCGCCAGCAGCTTCTGGGCATCCAGCGCAGCCTTCACTTCCGAACCGGTGGCGATGATCACCGCCTTAGCCATGTCCTTCGCCGGGCTCAGCACGTAACCGCCCTTCAGGGCGCCTTCATGCACCGCTGCCGCCTGCTCATGCAGCACCGGCAGGTTCTGCCGGCTCAGGCACAGGGATACGGGGCCCGTCTTATGCTCCACCGCATACTTCCAGGCAGCCGCCGTTTCCAGCGCGTCCGCAGGTCTCCATACCACCGAGTTGGGGATCATGCGCAGGCTCATCACCTGCTCGATCGGCTGATGGGTCGGCCCGTCTTCCCCGACCGCGATGCTGTCGTGGGTAAATACGAACAGGGACGGGATCTCCATCAGCGCCGCCATCCGGATGGTGGGACGCATGAAATCCGAGAACACCAGGAACGTGGCACCGAACGGAAGGATTCCCCCGTGCACCGCGAGGCCGTTGACCACGCAGCCCATGGCGTGTTCCCGCACGCCGAAGTGGATGTTGCGACCGCTGGGTTCTGCTTTGCTGTAATACCCACAGGCCTTCATCACCGTCTTGTTGGAGGGGCCCAGGTCGGCGCTGCCGCCGGTAAGCTCCGGTATCATCTCCGCTAACTTCTGTAAAATATCGCCGGAGGCGGCCCGGGTGGCCACGCTCTCTTTTCCTTCAAACAGCGCTTCCAGTGCGGCCAGATCCACGGTCCGGTTGCCGGACAGGGAGGCTAACAGTGCCCCTACTTCCTCCGGATACTTTTCTCCGTAGGCTTTCAACAGCTCGTTCCAGTCGGCTTCCGCCTTGGCGCAGGCATCCAGTTTATCATTGAAATGCGCTTTTACTTCTTCCGGTACCACGAAGCTGGCTTCCGGATCCCAGCCGGCCGCTTCTTTGGTCGCCTTCAGCGCGTCCGCACCCAAAGGTTCCCCGTGGCAGGAAGGACTGTCCTGTTTCGGGCTGCCGAACCCGATATGGGTCCGGACGATGATCAGGCTGGGGTGTTCCGCATCGGCCTGGGCTTCCTTCACCGCGGCTTCCAGCGCGGCCAGGTCTTCGGAGCTTTCCACCCGCAGCACCTGCCAGCCGTAGCCTTTGAAGCGTGTCTCCACATCCTCCGTAAAGGCGATGGAGGTATTTCCTTCTATGGTAATTTTGTTGTCGTCATACATGTAGATCAGCTTGCCCAGACCCAGGGTGCCTGCCAGGGAAGCGGCTTCGGAAGCCACGCCTTCCATCAGGTCGCCGTCAGACACCAGGCCGTAAGTATAGTGATCGATCACCGCAAAGTCCGGCTTGTTGTACCGGGCCGCCAGCATGCTTTCCGCCAGCGCCAGGCCTACGCCCATGGCAAAGCCATGACCCAGCGGGCCGGTAGATAAGTCCACCCCGGGGGTGACGCCGTATTCCGGATGGCCCGGGGTCTTACTGCCCCACTGCCGGAAATTCTTCAGGTCATCCAGACTCAGATCGTAACCGGCCAGATGCAGCATGGCGTACAGCAGCGCCGAACCATGGCCCGGGGACAGCACGAAGCGGTCCCGGTTGAACCACTTCGGGTCCGCGGGGTTGTACCGCATAAATTTATCCCAGAACGTAAACAGCAGGGGCGCCGTGCCCAATGGAAAGCCCGGATGCCCGGATTTCGCCTTCTCTACTTCATCTGCCGCCAAAAAACGCAATGTCTGTACACATGCTTCCTGAATCGTCGCCATGATTCCCTCCCGGAATTAAAATAGTAGAATAGTCGTAACACAATCGTCGTAACGCAAACGTCGTAAAGCTTATGATAATTGAAGTTGCATGTCACAAAAAACTGATAATGCAGACAATATATTATACCACTATCGTGGGAATAATGCTACAGGGAATTAAGTTGTTTACGTAATCCACATTTTATTGTATAATATATGCATGCATAATTAAACTCAAAGGGGGATTAACTTATGAAAGCTTATACAGGCGACAAAATCAGAAACGTGGCCATTGTAGGTCACGGTGGGGCCGGAACCACATCCGTTACGGAAGCCCTGCTCTATCGCGCAGGCGCCATCGACCGTATGTGCAAAGTAGAGGATGGGGCCACCACCACGGACTATGAACCGGAAGAAATCAAACGCGGCGTATCCGTAAACGCCACCCTGGCGCCGGTAGAATGGCGCGACAGCAAAATCAACTTCATCGACACCCCGGGTTTCGCTGACTTCGTAGCCGAAGTAAAAGGCGCCTTCCGTGCCGTAGACAGCGCGCTGATCGTCATCAACGCCACCGCAGGCGTACAGGTTGGTACCGAACAGTGCTGGAAACTGGCTGAAGAAGCCGGACTGCCCCGCATCATCCTGGTAAACAAGATGGACCGTGAAAACGCGGACTTTGACAGCATCCTGGAAAACCTGCGCCATAAATTCGGCAAGAAAGTACTGCCCCTGGAACTGCCGCTGGGCAAAGAAGATAAATTCGAAGGCGTCATCGACTGCGTAAAGATGAAAGCCTACCGCAAGAACGGCAACGGTTCTGACGAGATCGAAATCCCCGACGACCTGAAAGACTATGCGGAAGAAATGCATGAAAAAATGGTAGAAGCCGCTGTGGAAGCCGACGACGACTGCATGATGCGCTATCTGGAAGGCGAGACCATCTCCGACGAGGAGATCAAAAAGTGCCTCATCATGGGCATCCGCCAGGCCCACATCTTCCCCATGATCTGCTGCAGCGCTACCAAGAACATCGGCCTGGGCCGCACCATGAATGCCATCATCGACTACACCTACCCGGCCATCCTGAACGATTATAAAGTAAAAGACGTAACCACCGGCGAAGAAGTGACCCGTGACGCCGGCGCCCCCATGGCCGCCCTGGTGTTCAAGACCACCTCTGACCCCTTCGTAGGCCGCCTGAGCTTCATCCGCGTCTTCTCCGGCTCCATCAAAGCCGACAGCGTGGTGTACAACTCCAGCCGTGAAAAAGACGAACGCATTGCCAACGTATTCACTATGCGCGGCAAAAACCAGATCGCCATGAAAGAGATCACCGCCGGCGACATCGGCGTAACCTCCAAATTACAGTTCACCGTAACCGGCGATACCCTCAGCGACAAGGCCAACCCGGTGCTGTTCGCACCCATCGCCTTCCCGCTGCCCATGTACACCCGGGCCATCTTTGCCAAGAAGAAAGGTGAAGAAGACAAGATCTCCAACGCCCTGACCCGCCTCATGGACGAAGATCCCACCATCATCATGAGCCGCAACCCGGTGACCAAGGAAATGCTGGTAAGCGGTATGGGCGACCAGCACATCGAAATCATCATGGAACGCATGAAACGGAAATTCGGTGTGGAAGCCGACCTGCGTGCGCCCCAGGTAGAATATCGTGAGACCATCCGCGGCAAAGCCCATGTACAGGGCAAACACAAGAAACAGTCCGGCGGCCACGGCCAGTACGGCGACGTTGTAATCGATATGGAACCCCTGCCGCCGGGAAGCGGTTTCGAATTCGTAGACAAGATCTTCGGCGGCGCGGTACCCCGTCAGTACATTCCCGCGGTTGAAAAAGGCATGCAGGAATGCATGCAGCACGGCATCCTGGCCGACTATCCGGTTGTGGACGTGCGCATCACCCTGGTAGACGGTTCCTACCATCCGGTAGACTCTTCGGAAATGGCCTTCAAGACCGCATCCAGCATCGCCTTTAAGAAAGCGATGGAAGAAGCCAAACCGGTACTGATGGAACCCTACTACAACCTGTATGTTCTCTGCGCCGAGAGCATGATGGGCGACGTCATCGGCGACCTGAACTCCAAACGCGGCCGTATCCTCGGCATGCAGAGCGTGGAAGAAGGCATCAGCCGTGTAGAAGCCCAGGTTCCCTATGCGGAGATTATGGAATACGCCGTTGACCTGCGTGCGCTGACCCAGGGCATGGGCACCTTCGAAATGAAGTTTGACCATTACGAAGACGTACCGGCCAAGATGGCGGAAAAGATCATCGAAGAGAGAAAGAAAGCCGCGGAATAAGCCGTTATAAAGGTTCCCTGCAATACAAAACTAATAAAGCAAAACTGCCGTGCAAGTATGCGCGGCAGTTTTTTTATATTGCATTAGATTGTCTTTGTGTTATAATAAGCCTTGATGTCGTAATGACAGTTCGGGCTACCGACTGGGTAGTCACAGGAATTATCATTACGCTTCTTATGGCGCTAATAAATACGAAGAGCAACCGCCCTCGCTAAAGCCGGTTGCTCTCGTTAGTTTGTGAAAACAGCGGGCCGCACTGCTTAGGCCAACCGTTCATCGGTGACATCTTTCTTTTTCTAGAAATATTATATATTCCATATTTTCTTTTGTCAATATACGTAACGCCCTGCCTTTATTGTCCCCTATTCCTGCATTCCTGCTTTCTTCCATAGCTCAACAAAATGATGGGTGGGCCCGTGGCCCTTCCCCAGAGCGATACCGTGTTGGATAGCCGTCGTTACATAGGCTTTGGCCGCCTTCACGGCTTCTGTCAGGTCCATGCCCTTTGCCAGATTAGAAGCTAACGCGCTGGACAGCGTACAGCCGGTACCGTGGGTGTGCTGTGTCTGGATGCGTGTGCCGGGCAGCCAGGTTCCCTCCTTACCGTCGTACAGATAGTCGTCTGCCCTGCTACCTTCCAGATGCCCGCCCTTCACCAGAACCGCTTTGGCACCGAGGCTGATACTATGCGCCGCCGCTTTCTCCATGTCCTGTTCGGTTTTGATCGCAAAACCGCAGATGGCTTCCGCTTCCGGCAGGTTGGGTGAAAGCAGCGTGGCCAGGGGCAATAATTCGTTGATTAATGCGTCGCAGGCGTCCGGCTGCAGCAACGGGTACCCGCTCTTGGAGATCATAACGGGATCCACAACGATCACAGGCGGCTTCCACTTTTTCAGCGCCTCTGCAATAGCATGGATGCTTTCCGTCCTTGAAACCATGCCGATTTTCACGCCGTCTACCCGGATATCGCTGAACACGGCGTCAATCTGCGCCGTGATGATGTCCGGCGTAATATCCTGCACCGCCGTCACCCCGCAGGTGTTTTGCGCGGTGACCGCCGTAATCACGCTCATGCCGAACACCCCGTGGGCCGCAAAGGTTTTTAAATCCGCCTGGATGCCGGCGCCGCCGCTGCTGTCGCTTCCGGCAATAGTAAGTAAGTGTTTCATAATGTTCTCCATAAAATTAATACTGAAGTACATGCCCCTGCGGGGGATTCTGAATAAGCGGAGCGTGCACCCGCAGGGCGCGAGGAACTGTTCATTAAGGAAGGTTGAACAGATAACGCAACAATGCTTTACACATAACAACGCGACGCGGGACACGCCCGAAGCGTTAGCGAAGCGCTATGAAGAATCCCCCGCAGGGGCTATATTATATTATACCTTTTAAAGAAAGTATGCCCAACGCTGCTAACGATTTTCCGTCAAAGAGAAGGCCTTCTTCAATCATGGATAACAGCTTCTCCCGCGGTATCGCTTCCACCGTTATGAACTCATCTTCATCCGTGTGCTGCGCATGACGGTGCAGCTCCGTAGCCGCATACAGATAAATCACCTCGTTAGTGAAACCCGGCGTAGTGGCAATGGCACCCAGATACTGCCAATGATCCGCCTCGTACCCCGTCTCTTCCGACAGCTCCCGCACCGCACAGACATCCCTGTCTTCCCCCGGGTCGATCTTACCGGCGGGCAGTTCATACATGACCGTCCCCATGGGATACCGGAACTGTTTCACGAAGATGATGCTGCCGTCGGGCAGGATAGGTACCACAGCGATGGCCCCCTGGTGATCCGCCATCTCCCGGGTGGTGGTGCGTCCGTTAGGCAGGCGCACCGTGTCTACATGCACATGGAGCAGCCGCCCCTCGAAGGCAGGCTTGCTGCTGATAAAGACCTCGTCCAGGGCGGGGTCACTGAACTTTTTTAACATGGCGTTCCTCTTTCTGTTTACCTGAAAAACTGTGAATTGTATAGTAAGCTGCGTAAACAGCCGATTTTACATCCGAAATCAGAACAGCAGCTGATTGCTGTTCTTAAATTCTTCTGCCGCCTTAATCAGGGCGGCAGCGCTTTCCGCCGCGGCTTTGGTAGTGTGTTCCCCGGCGGTCATACGCACCAGTTCCTGTATGCGTTCCTTCCGGTCCAGCACCGTAAGGCCCGTGCGGGTGCGCCCCTCTTCCGTTTTCTTTTCGATCCGTACATGCCGGTCCCCGAAAGCCGCGATCTGGGCCAGGTGGGTGATGCAGATCACCTGCCCCTGCCGGGCGATCAGCGCCAGCTTTTCCGCCATCTTCTGCGCGGTGACGCCCCCTACCCCCGTGTCGATTTCGTCAAAGACCATAGTCCCCACGCCGCTGCCGCCGATGAGCACCGTCTTCAGTGCCAGGGCCAGCCGGCTCAGTTCGCCGCCGGAGGCTACGCGAGACAGGGGCTGCAGGGGTTCCCCCGCATTGGCGGAGAAGAGCAGTTCCATCTGGTCTTTGCCTTCTAACGTAAAGTCCGGTTTTTCCGTAACGGTGATCTGCAGCCTGCCGTCCGGCATGGCCAGGTCGTGGATGTGGGTCTCCACATCCCGGCAGAGTTTTTCCGCATTTTGTTTGCGCAGGCTGGTCAGGGCATCCGCTTTCACTGCCAGTTCTGCTTTTATCTTCGCCAGTTCCTGCTGCGCTTTGGCGATGCGGTTGTCCAGATCCAGCAGTTGTTCCTGCTGGGTCTCTGCCTGTTCCAGATAGGCCAGCACCGCTTCTTCCCCGTTGCCGTACTTGCGCTGGAGGCGGTACAGCAGGTCCAGCCGGTCCTGCACTTCAGTCTGCCGGGCCGGGTCAAAGTTCTGGTTCTCCACATAGTCCTGCAGCTGGCCCCTGGCATCGTCCGCCGCGATCCAGGCGCTGTCGATGCCATCGTACACAGCCTGCAACCGGTTGTCGTAACGGGCCCCGGCGGCAATCTGTTCCCGGATTTCCGCCAGCTGGCTTAAGGCGCCGTTGTCCCGGTCCAGCAACCCATAGGCGTTCTGCAGGGCGTTCCGTATTTTTCCGCTGTGCTGCAGCAGCCTGGCTTCTTCCTTCAGGGCCTCTTCTTCCCCCACGCGGATGTTGGCGTCACGGATCTCCCGGATCTCCCAGGCCAGCCGGTCCAGCAGGCGCTCCCGCTGGTCCCCCTGCTCCTCCAGCTTCTGCAGGGCTTCCCTGGCTTCTTCATATTTCCGATACTGCGCCTGATAGGCCCCCAGCACCTGTTCGGCCCGGGCGCCTCCGTAGGCGTCCGTAAAGAACCGGGGCGCTTTGGGCTGCAGCAGCAGCTGGTTTTCGTGCTGCCCGTGGATATCCACCAGCAACTCCCCGAACCGTTTCAGCACCGCAAGAGGCACAGGGACGCCGTTGACGCTGCTCTGGCTTTTTCCCGCGGCGGTCACCCGGCGTTTTAAAAACAGGAAGTCATCCGCTTCGATCCCCTGCTCCTGCAGCAGACTGTTTATTTTTTCATGTTGTACATCAAAGACTGCCTGCACCTGGAACGCGTCGGCTCCGGTGCGCACCATGCCGGCGGCGGCCCGGCCCCCCAGGGCGATGCCGAACGCGTCGATGAGGATGGATTTGCCGGCGCCGGTCTCCCCGGTAAATACCGTGAAGCCCCGGTCAAACTCCACCCGGGCGTCTTCGATCAGGGCAAAATTATGCACGTGCAGTGATTGCAGCATAACCGTGAATCATCTTCCTTATTCATTCGTTACAACCGAAACAGTTCTGTTTCCTGCTTCGGTTCTGCTCCGGTTCCGAAAACGGAACCTTTTTTATTCTCTGAATTTGAAATAGTTTACAAAGTCCGCTGCGGTGTTTCCGTCTTCCACAGCCACGAAGATGGTGTCGTCGCCGGCCACGGTACCCATGACCCCCACCCATTTCATGCTGTCGATGGCGTAGGCCACCCCTTGTGCGGTGCCCGGCAGGGTATGCAGCACCACCAGGTTGCCGCCGGAGCGCACGGAGATGACGGAATTGCGGATCAGCTGTTCCAGCTGCTCGGGGGACATCATGTGGCTGCGCTCTTTCGGGAAGGCGTAGCGATAGCCGCCCCGCAGGTCGGAGACCTTGACCAGCATCAGTTCTTTGATATCCCGGGACACGGTGGCCTGGGTCACCGGATAGCCGCTTTGCTGCAGCGCCCGGGCCAGATCTTCCTGTGTCTCGATGTTTCTTGTTTCCACCAGGTTTCGGATCAGCTGGTGTCGTTCCTGCTTCTTCATGGCATTTCTCCTCGTTTTCTTATCTGCCGGTCAGTGTCACAGATCCCGGATCAGTTTTTCCTGCCAGGTTTCATAGTAGCTTTTATCCGTCAGCCGCATCAGCCGCAGGCTGTGACGGTGCCGGGTGATGCGCACCACGTCCTTCTGCCCGATCTCGCTCACCGGGATCCCGTCGGCAGACAGGGCCATGGGGCTGGTGTTCCGGGGCAGCAGGCGGATATCCACCTCTTCCGTGGCCGGAATGACCAGAGGCCGCGTAGCCAGGGAGTGGGCGCAGATGGGTGTGATGATCATCACGTCCATGCCCGGCTGTACCAGGGGTCCCCCCGCCGACATGGAATAGGCGGTGGAACCGGTAGCAGTGGCCACGATGAGGCCGTCCGCGGCGTAGCGGCCGGAAGGCTTCCCGTTGATGTACAGTTCGATATGGTTGGTGGTAGACAGGTTGCTGCGGGCCGTCACGAATTCATTGATGGCCAGCTCGGTATGGAGCGGTTTTTTCGGCGTCAGATTAAGGGCCGGTTTACGTTCCGCTTCCATGTCCGGCTCCGCTTTTTGTTCAGACTCCAGGATCTGCGCCGCCAGCAGGCAGCGTTTTTCAATGGTATACCGGCCATCCGTCAGCAGCTGCAGGGCCTGTTCCAGTGTTTCGTATTCGATCTCCGCCAGAAACCCCAGGTGACCGAAGTTCACGCCAAAGACCGGCACGTTGATCTTCACCATGTCGCGTGCCATGCGCAGGAAGGTGCCGTCACCCCCCAGGGAAACGGCGGCTGTCAGCCGGGAGCTGCGGCCCTCGAAGGCCTCCAGGTGATACATATTCGCCAGCTCTTCCGGCAACACCACCGTGATTTTGTATTTCCGGCACAGGGCCAGGATCGCTTCAAAGTGTACGCGCACTTTGACGATGCTCATGTTGGGAAAGATTCCCAGTCGTATATTGTCCATCCTTACATCCTTTATGTGCTTCAGCAGCCTGTTTCGGCTGCCGCGTAATTATCAGGGTCTCTCTTTGCAGCGCCGGTTACTTGTCCAGCGCCGCGTGGGAACGGGACACGACGTCGTCCGCGTCCGCGTCGCTCACATTGTTTTCGGGGCCTGTGGTCAGGTACAGCAGATATTCGATGTTCCCTTCCGGCCCTTTCACCGGCGAAAAATCCAGTCCGCCGATGCCGAAGCCTTCCGCCCTGGCCACGGCAATGACGCGGCGGATCACGTCTTTGTGTACCTCCGGGTCGCGCACCACACCTTTTTTGCCGATGTGTTCCCGGCCCGCTTCGAACTGGGGCTTTACCAACGCCAGGACAAAGGCGTCAGGCGCCAGCAGTTTCTTCACCGCCGGCAGAATTTTGTCCAGCGAGATGAAGGCCACGTCGATGGAAGCCGCGCCGATGGGTTCCGGCAGGCTGCGTTCGTCCAGGGTGCGGGCGTTGGTCCGTTCCATGTTCACCACCCGGGGGTCGTTGCGCAGTTTCCAGGCCAGCTGGCCGTAGCCCACGTCCACGGCGTATACTTTCGCCGCCCCGTTCTGCAGGGCGCAGTCCGTAAAGCCGCCGGTAGAGGCGCCGATGTCTGCCATCACTTTCCCTTCCACGCTGATGGGGAAGACCTGCAGGGCTTTTTCCAGTTTCAGGCCGCCCCGGCTCACGTATTTCAGCTGGTCCCCCAGCAGGCGGATCGTCGCCCCTTCCCTGACGGTGGTCCCGGGTTTATCTATTTTCTGTTCGTCGGCCAGCACCTGCCCTGCCATGATGGCGGCCTGGGCTCTGGCGCGGCTTTCGAAGAAGCCTTTTTCCACTAAGTAGGTGTCAAGGCGTATCTTTTTCTGTTTTTCCATGTATCCGTTCCTGTGGCCTGTACCGCTGCGCTGTGGCGCAGACAGGCGTGATGATTATGTTGTAGTGCCGCAACGGGCACGCGTGCTGTTTACTCCGCGTTCTCCAGCCAGCTGGCGATTGTCTCCGCCATCTGGTCCGGTGCCAGGCCGATGTCACGCAGCAGCAGTTTCCGGTCGCCCTGGGAGATGAACTGATCCGGTATGCCCAGGTTCAGCACCGCCGTCGTCTGCAGCAGGTTGTGGCGGTTCAGTGTCTCCATCACCGTTTCGCCCACGCCGCCCAGCAGCACCCCTTCTTCCATGGTGACGATGTGCCGGGTCTGTTTCGCGTGTTCCAGTAATAACGCTTCGTCCAGCGGTTTGGCAAAGCGCATGTTCACGACGCCGGCCTGTATGCCTTTCGCCTGTAACAGGTCTGCCGTCTTTTCCGCTTCCGCCACCATGCTGCCGATGGCCCAGATTGAAAGGTCCGTGCCCTCCCGCAGGGTCTCCGCCTTACCGATGGGAAGGGTGTGCAGCGGTTCGCTGCAGTCCGCCCCGGTGCCGCTGCCACGGGGGTAACGCAGGGAGATGGGGCCGTCGTTATATGCAATCGCTGTGGCCAGCATATGGCGCAGCTCGTTTTCGTCTTTGGGCGCCATGATGACCATGTTGGGCATGGGGATCAGGTAGGCGAAGTCAAACACCCCGTGGTGGGTGTAGCCGTCGTCCCCTACCAGGCCGGCCCGGTCCATGCACAGCTTCACCGGCAGGTTCTGCATGCAGATGTCGTGCAGCACCTGGTCGTAGGCCCGCTGCATGAAGGTGGAGTAAATGGCCGCCACCGGTTTGATGCCTTCCGTGGCCAGCCCCGCCGCAAAGGTCACCGCGTGCTGTTCCGCGATGCCTACGTCGAAGAAGCGTTCCGGGAACCGTTGGGCAAACTGGTTGGTACCGGTGCCGTCGGGCATGGCTGCCGTGATGGCCACGATGGACTGGTCCTGTTCCGCCAGTTCCACCAGCGTTTTGCCGAACACGCTGGTATAGGACGGGGGCGCCCCGGGTTTGGTGATCTTCTTCCCCGTGGCGATTTCGAAGGGTCCGGTACCGTGGAATTCGTTGGGCCGCTCTTCCGCGGGGGCGTAACCTTTGCCTTTTTTGGTGACCACATGGATCAGCACAGGGCCTTCTTCCCGTTTGGCCGCCGTCAGCAGGGGCAGCAGCGCTTCGATGTTATGGCCGTCCACCGGGCCGAAGTATTTGATGCCCAGATGCTCGAAGATCGATTCGGGCGCCACCAGGTACTTCACCCCGGTCTTCACCCGGTCGATGGCTTCCAGCACGTCGCCGCCGTGTTCCATGCCCCCCAGCCAGTTTTCCAGGTTGTGTTTCAGTTTGTTGTAGGTCTCCCCGGTCCGCAGCTGGTACAGGTACTGGGACATGGCCCCCACGTTTTTGGAGATGGACATCTCGTTGTCGTTCAGGATGATGATCAGGCGGCGTCCGGTGTCCCCGATATGGTTCAGGGCTTCGAACGACATGCCGCCGGTCATGGCACCGTCACCGATGACAGCCACCACGTGGTAGTTTTCCCCTTTCAGGTCCCGGGCAGCCGCCATCCCGTCCGCCGCCGACAGGGACGTGGAGGAATGCCCCACCCCGAAGGCGTCGTGTTCGCTTTCCTGCCGTTTGGGGAAGCCGGACAGCCCTTTATACTGCCGCAGCGTGGGAAATGCCCCTTTGCGGCCGGTGAGGATTTTATGGATATAGGCCTGGTGTCCTACATCAAAGATAAATTTGTCTTTCGGGGAGTCAAAGACCCGGTGCAGCGCCAGCGTCAGCTCCACCACCCCCAGGTTGGGGGCCAGGTGACCGCCGTTTTTGGACACCACGTCAATGAGCAGCTGCCGGATCTCCGCCGCCAGCCGGTTCATTTCTTCCGGTGTGAGAGTTTTCAGGTCCAGAGGACTGTTGACTCTGTCCAGAATTTTATCTTCAGACATTGCGTTCAGCCTTTCCGTTACAGTTTCGTATGATGCGTTTCATCGTGACGGGAAATCAGTTTTTGCGGTGGCACATCATTTTTGCGATCTCCCGCAGGGGTTCCGCCTTTTCCCCGAAGATGTCCAGACAGGCCAGGGCTTCCGCCGTGGTTTCGTCTGCCATCTTCCGGGCCGTTTCCAGTCCGTATAAGCTGACATAGGTCGACTTGTGGTTCTTTTCGTCGCTGCCGATGGGTTTGCCTAGTTCTTCCGCCGTGCTGGTCACGTCCAGGATATCGTCTTCGATCTGGAAGGCCAGGCCGATCCGTTCCGCGAACCGAGTCAGGGCCAGCAGCTGTTCGTCGGTGGCTCCCGCCAGATGGGCGCCGCCCCGCACCGCTGCGATGAACATGGCGCCGGTCTTGCCTTCGTGGAGGGTCTTCAGCTCTTTGGCGCTGATCTGCCGGTTCTCCGCGTCCAGGTCCAGGGCCTGTCCCCCTACCATGCCGAAGTTGCCGGCACACATGGCGGTCTCATGCACGAATTCCACCAGGGTGGAGGGTTTGACGTTGCGCTGCTCCAGCATCACTTCAAAGGCCAGGGTCAACAGTCCGTCCCCGGCCAGCACCGCCATGGCTTCCCCGAACACCTTGTGGTTGGTGAGGCGGCCCCGGCGGTAATCGTCGTTATCCATGCATGGCAGGTCGTCGTGGATCAGGGAATAGGTGTGGATCATCTCCAGCCCGCAGGCCGCAGGCAGGTAGTCATAGCCGTTGGCCCCCACCGCTTCGGCGGTAGCCATCAGGAGGATCGGGCGCAGCCGTTTTCCCCCGGCCAGCAGGCTGTATTTCATGGCATCGTCCACGTTGGAGATGCCCCGTTTTTCCATGCGTTTTTCCAAAAAGTTATTCACCAGCTTTTTACGGCTGTCATAATACTGTTTGAAATCCATGTAATTTACTCCTCTTCTTCCGGTTCTTCAAACTCTTCCATGTGATAGTCCTCGTCATCCACGGGGCTCACTGCCAGTTTCTGCACGGCAGCCTTGGCCTTGTTCAGCTTTTCCAGACAGATTTTGCTCAGCTCCGTACCCTTCTGGAATTCTTCAATGGCCTCTTCCAGCGGCAATTCGCCGCTTTCCAGCCGGTCTACCACGGCTTCCAGTTCTGCCAGTGCTTCTTCAAATTTTATGTTCTTCGGCGTCTTTTTCGCTGCCATGTTCTTCCCGCCTTTCTGTATTTCCATCACGTTGGTTTACTTTCGATTTGCTGAACGACGGAACAGATCTCCCCGTCCCGCAGCCGGGTGCGAAGCTCTTCGCCCCAGTGTACGTCCTGTACGGATTTCACGATCGTACCTTTTTCGTTACGGGTGAAAGAGTAGCCTCTCCCCAGAATTTTCAGGGGGCTCACCGCGTCCAGGTGGTTTATCAGCAACGCCAGCTTCTGTTCCCGACTGCCCGTCAGCTTGTCCGCCATCGCCGTAAACCGGGTCCGTGTATATTGATATCTGGTTTCATAAGGTTCCCAGAGTGTTTTCTGTTTATCCAGTGCTTTCATGGCCGCCGCCACGCGCTGTTCCGGTTCTGTTAACAGCCGTTCGGGGTGCTGCAGTGCTTTCATAGCCTGTTGCAGCCTGTTTTCCGGCTCCGTCAGCAACCGTTCGGGATGCTGCAGCGCTTTCATGGCCTGCAGCAGGCGCAGTTCCCGGTTTTCCAGCCGCCGGGGCAATGTCTGCTTCAGCTTTATGAGGGCCCGGTCCAGCCGTTCTTCCGCCCGCTCTGTGAGGCGGAAAGGATCCTGCAGCATGCGGCTTTTCCGGAGCCGTTCCAGGGTCACGGTATGCTGCTGCAGCATGCGGTATATGGCGTTTCCCAGCCGCTGCTGCCGTTCCAGCACCTGCCTGCGCAGCTCCCGGGTGTCTTTCACCGCCAGTTCCGCTGCGTGGGATGGCGTGGCCGCCCGTATATCCGCCGCAAAGTCGCATAAGGTAAAGTCCGTTTCGTGACCTACCGCGGAGACGACGGGGATATCGGAAGCCGCTACCGCCCGTACGGTGATTTCTTCGTTGAAGGCCCACAGGTCTTCCATGGAGCCACCGCCCCGGCCCACGATGAGCACGTCGGCCAGCCGGTGCCGGTTCATAAAGCGGATGGCGTGGGCGATGTCCCCCGCCGCGCCTTTGCCCTGCACCAGTACCGGGTACAGCAGCAGTTTCACGCCGGCGTCCCTGCGCCGGGCGACTTTGATCACGTCGCGCACCGCCGCCCCCGCCGGGGAGGTGATGATGCCTATGGTGCGGGGGTGTTCCGGCAGCGGTTTTTTCCGGTCTTCGTCAAACAGGCCTTCCGCCGCCAGTTTGTTCTTCAGCTGTTCAAAGGCCTGCATCAGGCTGCCGGTCCCTTCCGGGATCAGCAGATCCGTGTAGAGCTGGTACACCCCGTCGCGTTCATAGATGCCGATGCGGCCGACGGCCACTACGGTCTCCCCGTTGGCAGGGTATTTCAGCAGCTGCCGGGCCTGGCGCTGGAACATGACGCACTTCAGCACACCGCCTGCGTCTTTTAAGGAAAAGTAGCAGTGTCCGGAAGGGTACCGTTTGAAGTTGCTGATCTCGCCACGGACCTGCACATGGGCCACCTGCCCGCTGCCTTCCACCAGATTCCTGATGAGGCGGTTCATTTCCGTGACGGTATAGGTATGGACTTCAGCCATGTTGTTCTCCCTGCCGTCGTGCGTACGCCGCGCAGCCGGAGGCGTTGTCGCCGCTGTAGCGGTTCTCCGGCATCCAGACGCGGATCCGCCGTCTGGCCAGTTTTTCTTCGATATGGGTACGGATCCAGCGGTTGGCGCAAACGCCTCCCGCCAGGATCACATCCTGTACATGATACTCCGCCGCTCCGTTCCGGATCATGCGGACAAAGGTCTCGGCCAGGCCCCACTGCACGCCGGCCGCCAGGTTGCATAACGCCGGTGCAATGACCGGAGGTGCCACGGCTTCCGGGGCAACAGCCTGTGTCGGAGCTGCAGCTGTTACCTTTGCTGCAGTCGTTACCTGATCTGCAGTCGTTACCTGCGCTACAACGGTTGCCGGATCTGCAGCGCCCTGTTTTGCCTTTTCTATAGCCCGCAGCACCCAGGTGCAGGGGCCGGAAAGACTCACGTTGGTTTTATGTACCGAGACCGGGATCTCCGGGATCTCTGTATGTTGCGCCGCCACCTGTTCCAGTGCCGGTCCTGCCGGGAACGGCAGCCCTAACGCCACCCCCACCCGGTCTACGAACTGCCCGGCATGCAGATCCAGGCTGCCGCCGATTTCTGTCAGGTGATAACCGGAAACCGGCTTCATCCCTTTAACAGGCATCGCGTCCTTCGCTTCCGGCAGCGGTTCCCCGCCGGTGGCCGGTGCCGGGCCGGTGATCTGCTTTTCCGCCAGCAGCAGGTCTGTCGTTCCTCCTGAGGCATGCAGAAACAGAAAGCGGTCCGCAGCGGGACCGTGTGCAGACCAGCGCGCTGCCTCCAGATGGTTCTCCTGATGGCTGATCTGCCATAAGGGGATCCCGTACAGGGCGGCCAGCGACCGGGCAAAGCCGAGCCCGGCCAGAAAGGCCGGCATGTAGGAGTCTTCCCGGGGACGGGGACGGGCGGAAACGCCGATGCCAAGCACAGAAAACGTATGTCCCTGCGCAGCCTCTTCCATCAGCTCCGGCAGGTTCCGGATATGCTGGTAGAGCATTTCCGACTGCTGAAGGCCGCAGCCGCCGGGCTTCACCTTCAGGATGCGCCGGGCTTCCGCGGCTTTGTTCCCCTGCCGGTCCATGAAGAACAGCGAGGTGGTATAACAACTGGTATCGATACCAAGGTAAACTTCTTCTGTCATTGTTCCGTCCGCATCAGCTTGCCTAATACGCCGTTGATAAAGCGGGCCGATTTATCCGAGCCGAAGCGTTTGGCCAGTTCCACCGCTTCATTGACAGCCACGGTCACCGGCAGCTTTTCGTCGGCAAAACGCATTTCATAGATGGCCATGCGCAGAATATTGCGGTCGATGCCGGGCATCCGTTTTACGTCCCAGTTGATGGCGTATTTACCGATCAGCGCATCGATCTCCGGCAGTTTCTCTGCGGTGCCTTTCAGTACTTTTTCCGCATACTGTACCGCTTTGGCGGCCTCTTCCCTGTTTTCTTCATCCTGCTGGACTTCCAGCGCGATGGCCAGCGCCTCGGCCGGCTCAGCCTGGGTATAATCCATCTGGAACAGGCTCTGCAATACCATTTCCCTGGCAACTCTGCGAATCATATACAAGTATCCTCCGTTTTGTTCCCGCAGCCTCTTTTCCGTGGCTGCGCTTCCGTTCCGGCAGCCTCTCTTCCATGGCTGCTTTTTCATTCCCGCAGCCGTTTTTTACCCGGCTGCGCTGACTTTTCCGCAGCCGTCCTTATACGGCCGCCTGTTTACTTATGATAGCCCGGGGGCAGCAGCCGGTCGAGCCACTCCACCAGGTCTTCTTTTTTGTCGATTTTGTAGCCGATGAAGAAGCCCCCGCCGGCAAAGAGCAGCAGAAACAGCGTCCGCCAGAAACCGACGGTGAGAAACAATGAAGCGATGAGCACCCCGGTCAGTGAGCATAAGAAGCGGCCGCGATAATTAAGCCAGATGTCTGTGAATATGTCTTTAAACATCGCTGTCCCTCCTCTTTATCAGCCCTTTTCCTTGCTGTCGCTCTTGATCTTCTTAAAATACAGTTCTATGTTCTTTACGTCCAGCCCCACCACTTTTTTGATGGTCTCTTTCACGTTGTCCTTGACTTCTTCCGTAACTTCAAACACGTTGACGCCGGGCTCCAGAGAACCTTTGATGCGGGCGTTGATGGTGGTCTTGTCTTCCATTTCCACCGCCACCTTCACCCCGTAAATGCCATAGACCTCCTGGGCGATGTCACCGATATAATCTTCCAGCGCCCGTTTGGAAACGATGGTCTTACCCGAATCGGTATCCGCCAGGTCCAGCGATCCGGAGTCACCCAAAAGGCCGATGCCGGCCAGCAGCAGCCGCACGCTGATCAGGAAGATGACCGCGCCCCCTGCCGCGAATTCCCAGTTCCCCGGCAGCTCGGAGATCACCGACATCAGAAAACCGACGGGTAGCACCCCCACGGTGATCAGGATCAGCGTCACCGCGAAGGCCGCCATCAGAATGGTATATATCGTCAATATGATTCGATCCGTTATTCCCATACACTTCACTCCTTATATTCCGGACCCGCGGTCCTGTTCAAAGATACTGTGTCTTTTAAAAGATACTGTTGTTGCGATTTTCCTCCGGATTGCTGAAGCTGATCTCCAGCTCGCTCTTTTCCCTGCGCTTTACGCCTTCGATATGCACATCCACAAGTTCTGCCGTGTATTCCGTCATTTCGTCTACGGCGCTTTTCACTTTTTTCTGCAGCCTCATGGCCACTTCCGGGATGTTGCAGCCGTATTCCACCGTAACGTATACGGCGATCCGGCAGCTGTGCCCCGTCACTTTGACCCGTACGCCCTTGGACAGGCTCTTTTTCCCCAGAAAGTTGCTGATCTCTTCCCGGAAGCCCGTGCTCATGCTGACCACACCCGGAACATCCAGGGCAGCCAGGCTGGCCACGATGGCGATCACATCGTCTGCCAGTTCAATATAACCCAGTTCTTCTTCCTCCGCTTCCGCGGCGGCCGCAGAATTCGTTGCAGGCTGGTCCGGATATTTGCTGCTCTCTTTTTCCGCCATCTGTACCTCCCTGCCGTATCATTGAAATTAAAAACCAGAAGTGTCCAAAAATGCAATGGTTCCCCATTTTCAGACTATGTATTATTATACCATATCCCGCATAAAAATAAAACAAAAAAAGGACCTCTTATGCAGAAGTCCTTTCGTTTTTTCTTATGTGTTTCGACGGTGGTCTGCAATCCGCTGTAACGCCGCTTCCGCGCTGCCGCTCCACGCGTCCGGCCCGCCGGTTGTGATCGACGCAGCCGCATATATTACGCGCGCCGGAGTAGCCAACGCAGCCTCACCTGTTATGCACGCTGGATGTAATCGCCGCTGCGGGTGTCGATCAGCAGATGGTCGCCTTCGTTGATGAACAGGGGCACCTTAACTACATAGCCGGTGTCCATGGTGGCCGGTTTGCTTCCGCCGGTCGCGGTATCGCCGCGGATGCCGGGGTCGGTCTTCACAACGACCAGTTCCACGGTGTTCGGCAGTTCTACGCCCAGGATGCGGTTTTCGTAGGAAATAACCTTCACGTCCATGTTCTCTTTCAGGAAGTTCATGCCGTTTCCGATCTGTTCTTTGGTCAGTTCCGTCTGTTCATATGTATCGTTGTCCATGAATACAAAGCTGCCGTCACTTTCATACAGATACTGCATGACACGGCGGTCAATGTTGGCCTTCGGCATGCGTTCGCCGGCGTTAAAGGTGCGCTCTACGACGGCGCCCGTTGCCAGGTTGCGCATCTTCGCCCGTACAAAGGCAGCGCCCTTGCCCGGTTTTACATGCTGGAATTCCACAACCTGCCAGGGGTCATTGTCGATGGTGACAGTCAGACCGGTTTTAAATTCGTTGGTAGATACCATAGATACATCCTCCTGTGTTTCTGATAAATTCTATGTTTATTAAAAATCAATACCTGAGGTAATGCTGATAAATCAGCGTCTCTTTATCTTATCGTTTTAAACGATTTCCGTCAAGGTTTTCTTCAGGGAGGTCAGGCTGCGGGCTCCTTCCCGGGTCAGCACCACGGTGTCCTCGATCCGCACGCCGCCCCGGCCCTGGATGTAGATGCCGGGTTCGATGCTGAAGACCATACCTTCTTCCAGGACGGTGTCGCCCCGGCTGTTGATGTTGGGCAGCTCATGGATCTCCAGGCCGACGCCGTGTCCAAGTCCGTGAGTAAAGTATTTCCCGTAGCCCCGGGATTCGATATAGTCCCGGATCTCTGCGTCCAGTTCTTTCCCGGTGATGCCCGGCCGGGCGGCTTTGATGCCCCGGTACTGGGCTTCCTGGACCACGGTATAAATTTCCCGGTGCCAGGAGTTTGCCATGCCCATCACTACTGTGCGGGTGGTGTCCGAATGGTACCCGTTGTACAGCGCGCCGAAGTCGAAGGTGACAAAGTCCCCTACTTCAATGGCTTTATCGGTAGGCGCCCCGTGGGGCAGTGCGCTGCGATGGCCCGAAGCCACGATGGTGTCGAAGGATACTCCTTCCGAACCGAGGCTGCGCATGTAATACTCCAGACGGGCGGCCAGTTCCTTTTCCGTCATGCCGGCTTTGATCTCTTTCAGCAGCTGTTCGAAGGCGCCGTCTGCGATCTTGTGGGCCTGCCATAAGCTTTCCAGTTCCCGCTCGTCCTTCACCATACGCAGGCCCCGCAGGTCCACGCTGACCATCTCGGTGGTTTCCGGCAGCAGGCTCCGCAACGTCCTGTATTCTTCGTAGGAGTAAGCATCGCCGTCAAAGCCGATCTTCGCATGGCTGCCCGCCAGCTGCGCAATCCCTTCCCAGATGCTGTTGTTATGCTCCGCCTTGTATTCCATCACCCGGCAGTACTTGAGTTCGGCTTTGGCCTGCTCGGTATAGCGGCCGTCCGTGACCAGCACGGCGACCCGGTCGTCCGCGTAGAGCAGGCTGGAGTCGCCCGTAAACCCGGTAAGGTACCGGATCGCAGAGACGTCTTTCACCGCCATGCACTCCAGGCCATGTTGTTTCATGAACTTAAAAATCCTGCCGATTCGTTCCATAACGTTTTATACCTTCTTTTACTGCAATCTATGTCAAATAATTCTATCATATAACCGGTTATTATGACAATATAAATTTACTCAGCCTTTACACTGCGCGGATCCCGGGTCCTTCGTACATGCGCGGATGGTTCCCGTATGTACATTCAGGAGCCGGAGCTCAGTCTGGCATCCGGCGGCGCAGGATGGCGTTCACGGGAATCCCTTCCTCCGCTTTGCAGGTGAAGACCATCTGCGGATGGGGCGCGGCCGAGATGGGATTGCCTTCTTCGTCGCGCATGTCCTGCAGCACCAGGGTGCCCAGGCTTCCGTCCGGGCGGAACACCTCCAGCGTCTCCCCCGCTTTCATATGGTTGCGCTGTTCCACGGTGAGGCGGTGCGGCTGCCAGTCACGGACCAGGCCCACAAACTCATGGGTCTGCAGGTAGGCAGAAGAAGCGCAGGCCTGCGCGTCCGCATCGGGTTTTCCCAGCGCGAAACCGGTGGTATAGGGCCGGTGGGACACTTTTTCCAGTTCGTCGATCCATTCCTGACGGACCCTGTAGTGTTCCGGGGCCTGCCAGCAGGCGTCGATCGCCCGCCGGTACACGCTGGCCACGCTGGCCACATAGTGGGCGCTCTTCATCCGGCCTTCGATCTTGAAGCTGCAGATACCTGCTTTCATCAGGTCCGGCAGATACGCCATCAGGCAGAGGTCTCTGGAGTTCATGATGTAGGTGCCCCGTTCATCCCCGGCCACGTCATAGCTCTCGCCGGGCCGGTTCTTCTCCGTCAGGCTGAATTCCCAGCGGCAGACCTGGGCACAGGCGCCCCGGTTCCCGTCCCGGCCGGTCAGGTAGCTGCTGAGCCAGCACCGTCCCGAATAGGAAATGCACATGGCTCCGTGCACGAAGGCTTCCAGTTCAGCCTCCGTCCGGCTGCCGATCTCCTGCATTTCGGTCAGTGACAGCTCCCGGGCCAGGACCACCCGGTTCGCTCCCAGGGCTTCCCAAGCTTTTACGGCAGCCCAGTTGGTGGTATTGGCCTGGGTGCTCACATGCAGCGGCATATGGGGCACGGCCTGTTTCGCCACGGACCAGACTCCCAGGTCGGAGATCAGCAGGGCGTCCGCCCCGGCCGCTTCGAGGCTGCGCAGGTAGTCCGGCAGGGCACCGATGTCTTCGTTATGGGCAAAAATGTTGACGGTGACATAAACCTTTTTCTGCAGGCTGTGGGCAAACCGGATGGCTTCTTCCATCTCTTCCCGGGAAAAATTGCTGGCAAACGCGCGCAGGCCAAACAGTTTGCCGCCTAAATAGACCGCGTCGGCGCCGTACAGCAGGGCCATACGCAGTTTCTCCATATTCCCAGCCGGGGCCAGCAGTTCAGGCTTTACCAGTTTTCTCATAATGCTCCTTTGTATTCACGCGGGTCCGCTATGATTGGCATTACTTGTTGTCGTCCCGGTGGATCTCTTCGATGGCCTTCAGGTGTTCCTGATAGGTTTTGGTAAAACGGTGATGCCCGTCTTTTTCCGCTACAAAATACAGGTACTCCGTCGCTTCCGGGTTTAGGCAGGCCTTGATGGCGTCCATGCCCGGCGAGGCGATAGGCCCCGGAGGCAATCCGGGGTTCTGATAGGTGTTATACGAACTTTTGATTTTGGTGTCCGCGATGGTCACTTCTTCTTTCTGCGTTCCCAGCAGGTACTGGATGGTGGTATCCGACTGGATGGGCATATAGATATGCAGCCGTTTCAGGAAGACACCGGCAATGCGGGCCTGTTCTTCGGGGAACACGGCTTCCAGTTCCACCATGGCGGCCAGGTTGACAAGGTCACGAAGGTCCATGTTTTTTTCTTTGGCCAGCGCCGGGATATTTTCCCGGTTCATTTCTGCATTGAAGGTCCGGACCATCAGCTCCAGGATTTCCTTTTCTGACATATCCGGGTCCAATTGGTACGTTGTCGGGAAGATAAACCCTTCTGCTTTGAAGATGACGTCCGGGTTTTTGGTCTCCATGTAGGGATAGGGCGTGTAGTTCCGGGCCGCCTCCTCAAATTTCCGGGCATCCCCCAGGCCTTCCGCTTCCAGCTTCCGGCCCGTCTTCACCACGTTGAAGCCTTCCGGCACCGTGAACTTCACGCTGTAGGTCTGCCCTTTGGAGAGGATGCTGACGATCTCGCTGTTGGACATGCCGCCGATGATCTCATAGCGGCCGGCTTCCAGCTTGCCGGCCAGCCCCCGCAGCCGCGCTTCCATACGGAAGGCTTCCGGGGTCTTCACCAGATGTTTTTTATGCAGCAAGTCGGCAATATCCGCTGTCGTCATCCCCGGTTTGATGGTTACCAGATAGCGGTGTCCCTTTGCGTATTCAGTGTTGTTGCCGGTGAAATAGAGCAGCCAGTAGGCGCCCAGTCCCAGCATTAACGTAAATGCGAGTAATAATGGAATCAGTCTTTTAAACAAATCCATTACCTCCGTTGTTTCTTGATCAGTGTTTTTTTCCGGCTCCGGGTGATATCGCCCGAAGTTTATTATGCCTCCAGGGCTTCGTAGGCCTTCCGCGCCTTTTCAAATTCCTCATCGGTGGGGACCTGGATGTCCACTTCCCCGTCCGCATCCGTTACGATTTTCGCCAGGATGATATTGGGTTCCTCTTCCTCGTCTTCGTCCCCATGGTCATGGCCGCAGCCGCATTCGTCCCCGTGTTCGTGGGCATGTGCGTGTTCCTGGCCGTGTTCGTGGCCGCAGCCGCATTCGTCCCCATGTTCGTGGGCATGTGCGTGTTCCTGGCCATGTTCGTGGCCGCAGCCGCATTCATCTTCCCCTTCTTCAAAAATCGCGGGGTCCACTTCCAAAAGGGCCACATAGTCATCTTCGCCGACTTTGAATTTGCTTTCTACCACAAAGCAGTGATCCTGTCCCTCATCGTCGGTAAATTCATAGGTCTCGATGGTTTCTTCTTCCATTACTTCTGCTACGTCTTTTTCCGTCATGATCGTTCTCCTTGTCTTATCTTACAGGTTTTGGTTTTAGTACATCAGGGGTACTGTTTAAGATACGTTTTGTCTGAGTGGAATACGTTCGTGTCCGATTAAATCCGTTTCATGTTTTGTTTACTGTTAAAAGATGGATGACGACAGTTTCTTCCCGAGACGGATCTCCGCTGCGTCTTTATCGCCTGCCACTACGGAAATACTGTACTTGGTACGTCCCAGTTTCATTTCCGCGCCGGCGGTACCAAACGTTCCGTTCCGGATGAGGATGTTCCCTTCCATGAAGCGGATCTCGTCGCTCCGGAGGTTGCCGTCCGTGTAATAGTAGCGCCCTTTCTGCAGGGCGAAAGCGCCGTTACCCGTGGCGGAATCCGCCTGGTTGGTACCTGTCACATGCACGTTCATCTGCAGCATCCCCGCGACCCGGTTGTCTGTCATCCGGGCAGCATCCAGGTTGTTGCCGGAAAGGGTAAACTCATACGTGCCTGCCGCAGGATCCAGATACCCGTCCAGAGACAGCTGGTCCCCGGCGCCCATTGCCCCGGCGTTTTTCAGCACCAGCCTGCCATTCTCCCATACAAAGCTGCCCTGCAGGTTGTTCATCTGCAGCGGCGCCGCATATACGTAATTGCCGGTAAAGTTCCCTTCGATCTTCGGTTCCACAGCCGTACCGGTCACTTTCCCGGAAAAAGCCACGCTGGCGTCATCCAGATACAGTCCCTTGCTCAGACTCTGGGTTTTGAAATGATCGGACGAGAACGACAGGTCAAAGGCAGGCGGCAGCGGGGTCCCCCGGCCGCTTTTGATGGTTCCCTTCAGGGTCACCGGCATGCCGTTTACGTTGGCTTTCAACGTCTGCAGTTCCGCCAGGTCACGGTCGGCGGTAAAGCTTCCTTCCCCGTCGGTAAAGCCCATGCCGAAAAATTCGCCAGCCATGTTCTTCGGCCTGCCGTCCAGACGGATGTGCCAGCCGCCCGCATCTTTGGACGCCGCTATTTTTACGGTAGGAACCACGCCGCCGCTCACTTTGATGTGCTTCAGGTCCGGATACATGGCCAGTACATCTGCCACCGGCGTGTTTTTGGCTTCGCCGGTGACCCGGGCAGCGCCGTTTTCATAGTCCATGTTCAGCACCAGGTCGCAGCTTCCTTTGCTGGCCGTGGCGCTGGCCCGCAGCAGCGGGTACTGTTTAAAGGCCATCTGGGAGTTGATCTTGTCCAGGGCGACCTTTTTCCCGTTGGATACCAGGTTCAGGGAACCCTCCTTCACCTCGATGAGGCCGCGGAAGCTGGTAGGCTTGACGGACTCTTCCGTCTTTTTCCCTGCCTCCGGCAGGTTTGCCTGGCCTGCAAGCTTCAGCAGATTCAGAAGGTCAAGGCCCTGGCCTTCTTCATAGACCCCGTAAAACCTGGGTTTGTTAAATACGATATTGGTAACGGCGCCAATGCCGGCGCCCTGCCGCAGGGTATCAAAAAAATTAACGGAGGCTGTGGCCAGCGGCATCTCCATCTTTACGTCGCCGTTGGGAGCTTTCCACACAAGGTTCCGTATTTCCACATC
The DNA here is from genome assembly GCF_056977735.1 of Succiniclasticum sp. NCBI lineage: Bacteria > Bacillati > Bacillota > Negativicutes > Acidaminococcales > Acidaminococcaceae > Succiniclasticum > Succiniclasticum sp. The sequence goes on along the minus strand of NZ_DBMCWA010000011.1, from coordinate 64,338 downwards.
CCCGGCAAACCCGGCATTGATCTTTTCATAGGTCACCGTCCCGGACACGATATTCTGCCGGGCCAGCATCTGTTCCGTCATGCGTGCAGCCGCGCCGCCGCCTAATTTAATAACAAGGGCAATGGCAACTAATATTGCCAGCGCCCCTCCCATGATTATCCTCTTTTTGGAAGAAATTCTTTCCACGTTTCTTCACCTGTTCTGCTGAGAAAACGACCGGCCGTTCATCAGAGGCCCGGTCTTCTCAGGTTTTTACTGTCCAGATAGTTCTGCAGGATCACCACGGCAGCCATCATATCGATCACCTTACGCCGTTTTTTCCGCTGCAGGTCCGCATCGATCAGCACCCGCTCCGCTGCCACCGTGGAAAGGCGTTCGTCCCACAATACAACAGAAATACCGGCGAAACGGCTGCGCAGTTCTTCCGCAAAGGCTTCCGACAGCTTCGCGCGTTCGCCGATGGTTCCGTTCATATTTTTTGGATAGCCCAGGACGATCTCCCCCACTTCCCATTGGGCGATCAGTTCGCCAAGCCGGGTAAAATCCCGCTCCGGGGATGTCCTGCGTATGGTTTCCACACCGTTGGCGATCAGTCCCGTCAGGTCGCTGACCGCTACGCCGATGGTCCGGCTTCCCAGATCCAGAGACATTGTTCTCATCGCTTCGCCGGCCTATTTCTGTATGGATGCCAGATAACTGTCCAGCAGTGCTTCCACCAGTTCGTATCTTTCGTACTGACGGAGTTTGTTGCGGGCATCCTTATAACTTGTGATATAGGTCGGATCGCCGGACAGCAGGTAGCCGACCAGCTGGTCTTTCGGATTGTATCCTTTTTCCTGCAGCGCCGCGCAGACTTCGCGGATGGTCTGGTCTACCGGTTCTTTTTCACGGTTTCTTTTAAACATCATGGTTTCCTGGGAAACGTTAGCCATCTTGATCACTCCTGTCTTTTTCTTTTATCAGCATGTCTTACAAAATCAGTCTTGTTATCCTGATTTGTTTTGTCTTTCTGATCCGTTTCATCTCAAAACAAAAACTGTATGGGTCTCTATATTGTATTGTACCACATTTTTTATATTTTGCACATATACGCGAAGGGGCAGCCGGCACAGTGTTCCGGCTTACAGGGAAAGTCCTCTTCCCTTTTCTTTTCCGCGATCTCCCTGCAGACTGCTGTGATCTCCTGCCGGTAATCCCTGTCAGGCAGCACCCGTTCGCTCAGGTCCCGCAGATAATGCAGGGATGCTTTTTTGACCCGGACAGACGGTTTCCCCCGCAACCGCAGCAGGTGTTCCAGCGCCATTTTGTAAAGTGCCAGTTGCCAGGCGTACCCGGACGGCATACCTGCTTCGCCGGGCATGGTTCCGGGCGGCTTTCCGGATTTATAATCAATGATCTCCAGCTGTCCGTCTTCCCGTTCCGCGATGGCATCGATGACCCCGGTGACCGTATAGGTAAAGCAGTCATCCTGAAGCAGGGGCAGCCGGAATTTATATTCCGCAAATGTCTGCCGCGAAGCGAAGGACTGGTACAGGCCGGATTGCAGGTATGCCTGCAGCATGGCTTCCGCCTCTGCGGCCAGGTCGGACCGGCCCCCGGCCACTTCCTGCAGTTCGCGGGCGTACAGTTCCTGCCATACCTGTCCGTCTTCCCGGTACTGGTGTCCCATCCGCCATTTGGCATACTTCTCCAGTACACGGTGCACCAGGGTTCCCAGCACGTCCGCCGGTAAGGAAGTCCCCGCTTCCCGGGACGGTTCTGCCTGCTGTGCGACGGGCAGCAGTTCTGCCGTTGATCCTTCCCTGGACGGTTCTGCCATCACATACGCCTGCGTTCCGGTTTGCGGCGTCCTCTGTTCTGCCGCCACAAGTTCCTCATGCAGCGGTGCCTCCGGCAGCAGTCCCTCCATTGACGGTATGTTTTCAATGACCCCGTAATAATAGCGGCGGGGGCAGAGTGCGTATTCTTTCAGGGAGGTAGCCGAAAACTCCGTCATCGTCTTTCCGCCGGCGGAGTCCAGCGGTGCAACCTGCGCCAGCAGTTCGGCCAGATCCGTTTTCGAAATGGGTGCGGCCTGCGCCAGCGGTCCGGCCAGATCCGTTACCGAAACGGGTGCGGCCTGCGCCAGCAGTCCGGCCAAATTCGTTTCCGAAACGGGCGCAGCCTGTGCAGAAGCCGGCACCGGTTCCCCTGCCGCCGGTGTGTCTTTTTCGCTGACATGGCGTACCAGCCCGGCGTACTCCTCCGGCAGTTTCTGGTCAAGCCAGTTCAGCCAGTGGATTGCCTTTGATTTATTCGCTGTTGCTTTAAGGCATCCGGTCAGGATGAGCCGGTCCCTGGCCCGGGTCATGGCCACATAAAGCAGGCGGGCTTTTTCTTCCCTGTTTTTCTCTTTATTTGTGTCTTTGATCGTACGTAACAGCGGAGCGGCCACCAGGTCTCCCCCGTCATTGCGCACACTGATTCCCAGCCCCAGGGACGGGTGCCACACAGCCTGGGATGTATCGTTCGGGGTGGTTGTATCCAGGAACGGCACGGCCACCACCGGGAATTCCAGTCCCTTGGCCTTGTGTACCGTCATCAGCTGTACCGCGCCTTCCGTCGCTGCAGTGGCGGCTGATTCCCGGTCTTTTTCTTCAGCCAGCTGCCGGAGCCGCAGGGTAAAGTCCGGTACGGAGCCTTTCTTCTGCACCGTAAAATCACGGGCCATCTGGAATAACTTGCGCAGGTTCGCCAGCTGTTCTTCCCCGTTATCCTGCAGGGCCAGCACCGTTTCCGGATGCAGCAGCCCGGCGATCTTCCGGCAGAAATCCGGCAGGTTCAGGACAGCGGCTGCTACCGGCAGACTGTCCAGCAGCGATACCGCCCGGGCCAGCGCCTTCGCTTCGGTTGTCTCAGGCTGATAGCCAGCCTGTTTTTCAGGCTGGTCACCTTCCCGCTCCCCGGGCTGATCGTCAGCCTCTGGCTTAGGCTGTTCTCCGTCCCGCTCCCCGGGCTGACAGACGCTCCGAAGGAACTCCCACAAGGAGACCTTATTGTCTTTTTTTGCGTTATATTCCCCTAATGCGATGTGCATGCGCGTCAGTGCCGCGTCATCGATCCCCATGTACACGGAACGGAGCACTGCTGACAGATTCAGATCGTCATGAGGATCCACGGCAAAGGCAAACAGGTTCATCAGGTCACGGATCTCCGTCCGTTCAAAGAAGCCCCGTCCGTCGGTCACCGTGTAAGGAACCGAACGTTGCTGCAGCGCTTCGGTGATCATCGAGATATGGGTCATTTTCTGCAGCAGGACAGCCATATCTTCCCAGGCCGTCCCTTCCCGGTGCAGTGCAGACAGGCGGTCTGCCAGCCACCGGACCTCCTGCTGCCGGGCTTCCTCCAGAGGAACCCCATCCTCATAGTGCTGCACAAAAAATTCCGGTATGCTGTTGCTTTCCCGATGGGGCTGCAGGGCTTCGTAATACACATCTTTTGCCGTATCGTTTCCCATGATGCCGGGGAACAGGTCGTTGCAAAGCTGCAGCACCGGCTCCACGGTGCGGAAATTGTCATCCAGCCGGATCAGTTCGCCGCCGGTCGCCACGATCTCGTTGCGCACTCTGGCAAAGACGCTTACGTCGGCGCCGCGGAACCGGTAGATGGACTGTTTGGCATCCCCTACCACGAACAGACGCCTGTCCTGCAGCTGATCCCTGTTTCCGCCGCACAGCAGATACACCAGCTGGCGCTGCCGTTCATTGGTGTCCTGGAACTCATCCACCAGGATGTACCGGAACTGCTTTCTGCATTTTTCCAGCACCTCCGGGTGCTGCTCCAGCAGGGCCAGGGCCTTCTCTTCCAGATCGTCAAAGGAAAGAAAGCCCGCCGCCTGCAGTTTTGCAGCAAGGAATTCACGCATCTGCAGCAGATAGGTTTCCCAGGCGGACGCCAGCAGTCGTGCCCTGATGCAGAGCGGATAGGAAACAATCCGTTCCAGGGCGTTTTTGACTGCACCGATGTCCTCCTTGTTTTTTCCGTTTCGCTTCAGCCCTTTGGCAATACCCAGGAGATATTCCTGATTTTCCGGTTTGGGGATGTCTGTCAAAGCGTTTTGTATATCTGCGATACAGTTCTCCAGGACCTGCCTGTTGCCCGATGAGCAGGCCGCCGGGAAGTCAGGGGTCAGCAGGGTTCGAAGCCAGGCCACGTCCTGCTGTAATGCGTTCAGTTCTTCCTCATAAGCAGCCGTCAGGTCCCCTTCGGAAAAGGATATCCCTTTCTCCAGAAGGGCAATGGTCTGCTGCTGCAGGCTGCTGCTTCCGTATTCGTCGCAGAGCTGTACCGCGGCCGGGTCCTTTTCCTTTAGCAGTCGGCGAAGCCGGTTCCGCACTTCCGTCACCAGAAATTCGGTGTGATCACGCTCCTCCATCACCGCAAAGGCCGGATCCAGATCACTTTCCACCGGGTTTGCCCGCAGCAGGCTGCTGCAAAAGCTGTGTATCGTACCGATCTGGGCATGCGTCAGATCCTTCATCTGCTGCTGCCAGTAGGCCCGGTGTTCCCCTTCTGCCAGCGTTTCCATCTCCTGCCGGATCCGGTCCCGCATTTCAGACGCCGCCTTACGGGTAAAGGTCACCGCCAGGATCTCCCGGGGCAGTACCCGGTCTGCGGGCCGTTGGATTCCCCGACCCAGGATATACAGGATACGCTGCACCAGCACCCGCGTCTTGCCGCTGCCGGCCCCTGCCGAAACGGCTACATTTTTATCGATACAGTGAACCGCCCGGTCCTGGGACGGTGTCAACGTAAATTCAGCCATTGGACTCCTCCTCGTCCAGGTTCCCTGCCAGAAGACGGAAACGACACACCTCCGCCCCGGGGCAGTTGTTTGCGCAACGCGGCGACGGCGTCGGCCGGAAATCGCCCTGCTCCATACGTTCCAGCAGACCGCCCAGCACTTGCCGCATCGCAGCCTGCAGGTCCGTACTGTCCGTAACAGCGGGTACGGTTTCATCGGTTCCTTCTGTTTTCGTAAATGTTTCCCAGGGAACGGGTTCACTCTTAACAGCCGGAAAGACAAAGCTCTTCTGGCGTTCCCCAGTCTTCAGGGAATAATACCCGCCGCCGGCTGTCCTGGCTTTTGTGATGCCGGTTTTGTCCTTCTGGTTTTGCGTTTCCAGGAGCCGTTCTGCCGCCAGCAGATACAGGGGCAGCTGCAGGTCCGTATCCATAAACGCTTTGTTCTCAGGGGGTTTGCCGCTTTTATAGTCCGTAATAAAATATGCGTCCCCGGCCCGGTCGATCCGGTCGATTTTCCCGTTCAGGTAAACGGTGCGGCCGCCAACCGGAAATGGCATTTCGTCTTTTTCGCCGTGACCGAATTCCCGTTCCGTGCAAACGGGCCGCCATTGGCCCTGTTCGCTGTAAGAGATCTCGGTACGCAGCCAGCGATGCAGCAAAAGCCGAAGCAGTTCCTTATCATGCTGCCAGAATTCCCCGGGGTAGATCTTCCCTTGTTCCGCAAATTGCTGACAGGTCCTGTCAAAGATTTCGTCCAGTTCCTGCTGCAGTTCATCATAGTGAGATTCCTGCAGTTTCTCTTCCAGATGCTTTCCGATAAACAGTTCCAGCACCTTATGCAGCAGGCTGCCGCGTCTTCCGGGATCTATATCTTCCCCCGCTTCCTCTGCTTCCTTCTGTTGCCAGACATAAGTGACCAGAAATTTAAAGGGACAGTTACGGTAAGCCTGCAGTTTGGACGCGCTGAACCGGTTCCCGATCTGACGGCTGACCTGCTGCAGCAGATCGGTATCTGCCAGGTTCCCGTTCCAGTCCGGTTTATCCTGCTTCCGTTTCCGGTCACTGCCGGCCGGACCGGCAAGCCCCGGCTCCATCTGCTCCAGCGTGTTCTGCTGCCCGGCCCGGGCCAGCGCCAGTTCCAGTTCCTCACGGGAGAGACTGTCTCCCACAGCGTTTTCCGCCTTCTTCACCTGAACCGGCAGGTCCGTAAACAGGGACCGGATCTCCCCGATGTAAGGGGATGCGTTATGTTCCCCGTCGGTATAAAAGGTCAGTACCAGGCGTTCTGTGGCCGAAGCGCAGGCGTTCATAAAGAAATGGATATCCTCCCGGTAGCCGTCTGCCGAGGAAGGAAGCTGAATCCCCAGCGCCGCCAGGTCTGCCCGCTCCCGGTCACTGTATATCCAGTTTTCGTCTTTATAGTACGGGAATTCCTGTTCCCGCAGGCCCATGACATACACCTGTTTAAACGAGGCGTTCTCCAGATCGACTGCAGACAGCACTGCGATCCCTTCCCTGTTTTCCGGCTGCAGCGAAAGAGATATCTTGCCCGCCGCTTCCGCCAGTTCTTCTGCGAACTGAGCGCAGCCCGTTTTCCGGCTGGCGTACCGGGATAGCCGGTAGTCCTGCGTCAGTTTCCGCAACAGGGAATCGATCTCCCTGCAGGCGCAGGCCAGATTTTTAACACCGTCCAGCCCTGTTTTTCCCTCCCGGTACAGCCGCCCCGCTCTGGCAGGCAGTTCCGTCAGGGAGAGAAGGTGTTCCGTAATCTCGCAGTATTCCTGCACGGTTGCTGCAGCCGGAACCGTTTCTGTTTCCTGCCACAGTGTCCGTAACGCGTCACATTGCGTCTGCTGCAGCACGTCCGCCAGGTAATTTCTGTAATCTGTATAATATTTTTTTTCGAATAATCCTGCCGCCGTTTCGGTCCGCAGCCCCAGAACGATCTTCTGCAGGGGCTGCGTGAGAAAGGCGTTCCAGCTCTCAGCCTTTTCCCTTCCGTGAAGCGGTACGGTTGCCAGCAGCGCCGTAACATAACGGAAGACAGGATTGGCCGCCAGGGCCGCGCTGCCTTCCATCTGTACCGGGATCCCGTATTCATCACATAATTCCCGTATGCCGCTGTAGTCTTCCAGACGGCGCACCACCACGGCGATGTCTGCCGGTCTTGCCGTCTCGTCCCGCAGTTGCTGTTTTATGGCGCGCAGCACGGCCCGCATCTCTTCCGTGCGGCCGGGCATCTGCCAGATTTCCAGTCCCGTACCCGCAGGCACAGTCTTCTTGTCCGGGTTGCGCAGGTTCCGCACAAGATGCTGCAGGGATTCCGGTCTTCCCGGCGCCACAGCAAACGAAACACGCTCCGGTACGGCATACTGCATCAGCGCGCCGTAGGTGTACTCTGCCGCCCCGTACAGTTCGGGCCGGCCGGGTTCATAGGGCAGCGCGATCCATACGTCGCAGAGCTGGCTGAGCAGCCGGATGATCACCAGCTGCAGCGCGTCAAACTGATAGAACCCTGTAACATATAATGCATCCCACGCTACGGTACTGCCCTCTTTCACAATCTCGGACAGCTTTTCCGCGGCCATACGGTACAGTCCCGCCACATCAGACACATCGTTATTGATCAGATACGTCAGGTATTCCCTGTAAATTTCCGCAACTTCCCTGTCTTTCTGCCGGTACAGGGCGGTGCGTCCGTCCCAATGGGCAAAGGCCGTTTCAATTTCTTCCGGTGTAGCGCCGCAGCTTCCGATCTGGTCCATCAGCGCTGTCACCGACTGGATGAAGCCCTTTTTATCAGCCAGCCGGCCAAAGTAAGGCAGCTTCCCTTCCAGCAGCAGCCGGTCCAAAATCTCCTGCAGGATCAGTTCCTGGGTCTTCCGGCTGATCTTACGGAACGAAAATCTGTCGGGCTCTCCTGCACTGCGCTGTTCCAGCACAGCGTTGGCCAGGGTGTCAAAGTTCAGAGCCCGGATTCCCTGCATCCGGGCTTCCTGTACCAGCGTTTCCGAAGAGGCCACTAATATTGCTTTTTCAAATTCCTGCTGCAGCGCTTTTTGATAAAAGAGATCCGAAGCGGTACTGCCTGCAGGCACACATAATAAATGCAGCATGGTCCACCTGTCCTAAATTCAGGATCTGTCTCCCTTTTCCTGTTTCTCCCGCTTTTCCTGTCTGGCCCGGTTATCCTGTTTTGATTGGGTATCCTGCCCGTCCCGGGTATCTTGTCTGGCTAGGTTATCTTGTTTGCCCTGGGTATCTTGTCTGGTCTGGGCGTCCTGCTTGGCTTCCCGTAACGTGGTCACTTCACCGGAATCCGGATCGGTCAGAATAATTTTTCCCAGATGCAGTTTTCCTTTTATGATACTGAAGGCGTCGGTGCTGACTCTCCCGAACGGCATGTCAATCACTGCGTTATAAATGAACAGTTCCTTAAACCGGTTGGTAAAACGGCCCTCCAGGCTGTTAAACGGTATCAGGCTGTAATGTCCCTTCCCGGATTTAAAATCCCCGTATGCCAGAATGTCACGGGGATTCCCGTTGCATCGCAGCATGATGTTCAGGTCCACCGGACAGGAGAAACTCATATCACGCAACGCCTGCCGGCTGTCCAGTTTCGTTCCTTTCCCGTAAATGTTATACTTGCGGCTGTCGATATCATAATCGCCTCGGGCTGACAGATTTCCTCCAAAAACCTTCGCATGTACATCCGTGAAGCGGAACAGCCCGTCGGAGTAATTCACATCGCCGATTACATCCGTAAAGCGCAGGGCCGGGATGTTCAGTTCTTTCATCTTTACGGTACCCAGCCCTTTCGGTCCGGTAACGGGACCTTCGATCCGGGACACGACCGTCATCAGGTCGTGTACGTTCATGCCAAAGCCCAGAGAAGACGGATCCACATCCCGTATAGAAACGTCGATATCCAGCTCAGGAGTAGCCTGTTTAAAATTAATGGTGCCGTAGGTGGTCATGCCCCCTCCCTGCATGGTTCCGCCGAATTTGCCGGTTGACAGGTCAATATGGGACATCCCGGTCGTATTTAATCCCAGTTTCATGTTAACATTATTCAAAACATAGTGACGTTTCCGGTAACGGGCTTCCAGCCGGCAATCCTCTAACACGATTACTGTCAGCAGTCTCCGGTCGCCCAGATCGAAATTGACACCGTCTTCATCGTATTCGTAGTCGTGGTCCTCAATCCATTCCGGTCCCGGATCCTGTTCCGTCTCCTGCCCTGTTTTCTGCTCCGTTTCCGACTTCGTCTTCTGCTCCGTTTCCGGCTTCGGAAGACTTAAATCTCCCGGCTTCTGATCCAGAAAATCCACCTGCATATTCTCGTTAAAGCGTAAGGAGATTACGGCGTTTTTCAGCGTCAGATGCGCAATGGAAGTTGCTTTAAAATTACGGGTGATAACGTCCCAGAGTCGCACGCTGAAACTGCCTTCGGGAATCTGAAGGACCGTATCCCCGTCAGGTTCTTTCCATACTAAATTCTCAAAATCTACATCCCCGTTCATATGGGCCATGAGTGATTCAACCGTTATGGTTCCGCGCAGCATGGTCTGTTTTTCCATTTCCCGGTTAAAGATGAAGGCTGCGCCACGTTTGGCAAACTGCATCAGACCCAGCACAACAAGGATACTGACGATGATGACTGCAGCAGCGGCCGAAATACTGATTTTGTACTGTTTTAAAAAGCGTTTCCCCGGAAATTTCATAATAATAAACGATCCCTTCTGCTCAGATCTTTGCCCCGTGCTGCCGTTTCCATTCTTTGATCTGCCGCAGCCGTTCTTTGTAACGGGCTTCAAACCCTTCTTCCGTAGGACGGTAATAGGTTTTCCCCAGCAGCGAATCCGGCAGGCACTGCATGTTCGTCAGTTTTTCTTCCGTATCGTGGGCGTACTGATAGCCTTTTCCGTAATTCAGTTCTTTCATCAGCTTTGTCGGTGCGTTGCGTATCACCAGGGGCACCGGTTCCGCAATCATGTTCAGGGCATCCACCCGGGCTGTGTTGTAGGCCACTTCCATGGCATTGGACTTGGGCGCCAGAGCCATGTATACGACGGCTTCCGTCAGGTGCACCGTGCATTCCGGCATGCCGATGAAATGACAGGCCTGATAGGCCGCCACCGCAATTTCCAACGCCTTCGGATCCGCCATGCCCACATCCTCGCTGGCAAACCGGGTCACCCGGCGGGCCACATACAGGGGATCTTCCCCCGCCTCCAGCATCCGGGCCAGCCAGTACACGGCGGCGTCCGGGTCGGAGTTGCGCATGCTCTTGTGCAGCGCGGAGATCAGATTGTAGTGTTCTTCCCCGTTTTTATCGTATAGCAGTGATTTTTTGGAGATGCACTGCTCCAGAATCTCTTTGGTTACAACCATCGTCCCGCCTTTTACATCCCCGTTCAGCACCACCATTTCCAGGGTGGAAAGAGCCGAACGGGCATCCCCGTTGGCAAAATTGGCGATGAGTCCCAGCAGGTCATCGGAAATTTCAATCGACTGCCCACCAAAGCCTTTGGGGCTCTGCAGGGCATGCCGCAGCATTTTCATCAGGTCTTCCGCAGACAGGGGCTGCAGCACAAATACACGGCAGCGGGACAGCAGAGCCCCGTTGACCTCAAAGGACGGGTTTTCCGTGGTGGCGCCGATGAGGATGATGCTGCCTTTTTCAACAAAGGGCAGAAAGGCATCCTGCTGGGCTTTGTTGAACCGGTGTATTTCGTCTACGAACACAATGGTCCGCTGCCCGATCTGGCGGTTCTTTTCCGCTTTTTCCATGACGGTGCGGATCTCTTTGATCCCGCTTGTCACAGCAGAAAAATTAATAAATACCGACTGCGTCATCCGGGCGATGATCTGGGCCAGTGTGGTCTTCCCCACGCCAGGAGGTCCCCAAAAGATCATGGAGGAGATCCGGTCCTGCTCGATCATACGGCGCAGTACCCGGCCCCTGCCCAGCAGATGTTCCTGTCCCACGTATTCTTCTATTGTTTCCGGCCGCAGACGGGCTGCCAGCGGCTGGCTCACCAAATCGTCAAAAATGCCTGCCTGTTCCATACCTGCTACCTCGTATGTCCGGTAATTTCTAAAACAACTGTTCGTGTTTATTGTATCACAAGTCAGTAAAAAAGAAAAGTGAACATATTGTAAAAAACAAAACAGGACAGTTACGAATCATACATTCGAAACCGCCCTGCTATGTAAGCTGTTTTCAGGATTTAACGGTCCCGCAAATCCGTATCAGAATGCAGGAACTACCGCGCCTTTGTATTTGTCTTCAATGAACTTCTTCACTTCCGGGGTCTTCAGCGCTTTCGCCAGTTTAACCAGTTCCGGGCGCTTCTCGTCACCGGTACGTACCGCGATCACGTTGGCGTACGGGGAATCTTTTTCAATGAACAGGGAATCCTTCACCGGGTTCAGCTTGGCTTCCATGGCAAAGTTGGAATTGATGACTGCCAGATCGGTGTCATCCATGGCCCGGGGCAGCGTAGCGCTTTCCACTTCGATGATCTTCAGGTTCTTGGGATTGGCTGCCAGATCGTTAGGCGTTGCGGTGATGCCTTTGCCGTCTTTCAGTTTCAGCAGGCCCGCTGCTTCCAGCAGCATCAGGCTGCGCCCGCCGTTGGTGGGGTCGTTGGGGATGGCGACCTTGGCGCCGTCAGGCAGGGATTTGAGATCTTTATACTTTTTGGAGTAGCAGCCCATGGGTTCGATATGGATCTTATCCAGTACGGTCAGTTTCAGATTGCGTTCCTGGCAGGTCTTTTCCAGGAAAGGAACATGCTGGAAGAAGTTGGCGTCCAGTTCTTTATCGGAAAGGGACAGGTTCGGTTTTACATAATCCGTAAACTCGATGACCTGTAAGTCCACGCCTTCTTTCGCCAGCTGCGGTTTAACAAAGTTCAGCAGTTCCGCATGGGGCACCGGGGTGGCGCCAACCTTCAGCACTACCTTTTTACCTGCATCCTTGGGCGCGTCCACAGCTGCCTTTTTGCCGCCGTCGCCGCCACAGCCCAGCATCAGCATGGATGCCATTGCCACTGTCAGAATACCATAAATAAATTTCTTCATACTTTCCACTCCTTCAACAAAAAATGCTATCGTCTGTGATGTAAATGATACGCATCCGACAAAACCATCTTAAAAGTCTTTTTCCCTTTTGTCAAGTCCGGGAAATACCGGATAATCCTTTGCACGCTAAGGAACCGTTCATAAATGAACCGGGCAGCACGCCGGCCTGCGCCTTCCTGCACCTTATTGTCTTCAGTTCCATCCCAATATAGTACGGACCTGCTCCAGCAGATAGCGGGCGATCTTTTCATGCCCGCTTGCCAGGGGATGCACCCCGTCCAGAAAGTCCGACCGGTCCAGCAGCTGTCCCTGCTCATTCAGATCGATAAAATAGATCTTTGTGTCGCCTTCCGCCCGCAGCTCTTCTACCGCGCCGCTCATGCCGGGGGTCGCGCGCCGGCTGGTAACGATGTTGGCCGGTGTTGTGCAGAAGATAACAGAATCGGGGCGGAATTTCCGCAACTTCAGAAGCAGGTTTTTGTACTGTTTTTTAAAATAAACATCCGACGGGCTGTTCACTATATCATTAAAATCATTTTCCCCGTAGGCCAGAATGACGAGATCAGGGGCATCCATCCGGTTGTCCCAACGGGGTTCCATCTGTGTGTAAAAGGCCTGCTCGATCTGGGCTTCCGCGTGTTTTGCAGTATACGGATATTTTTCTTCATTATTCCGTACCGCGCCTTCCCCGGAAGAAGCCACGCAGCTCCAGTCCGCGTCCAGCATCCGGGCCAGCCGGGGACCGAATGCCAGATACCCGCTTTCCCGTTCGAAGTAATCACCGTCCGGATAAATAAAGGCTCCCGCTGCCACAGAGTCCCCGATGATCTCAATACTTCTGCGCCGGGGGACCTCCACCAGCGGCGTATCGCCATGCTTCGTATCCGTTTTGCCTGCGGCCTTTACGTTTTTATCTGCAGCGGTTCCCGTTTCGTTTTTTGCCTTGCCCTTCTTGCCGGTTGCTTTTTCGTTTCTATCTGCAGCGGTTTCCGTTTCGTTTGCCGCTGGTTCCTTTTTGCGGGCAGACTGTGCTGTTCCTTCTGCCTCCGGTTCCTTTTCCCCCGCAAAGTTAAAACCGCACAAAATGGTAACGCCCCGCATGCCTTCCGTCTCCCGGATCATGGTCAGCGTATGTTTTCCATACGGCAGGCCCTGATATAAAATATTCAGGCCCATTTGCGGTTTAAAACGGGTCATCGGCCCGTCATCCAGTTTTTTCAGCCACCATACATCGCCCTGTGAATCGCTGAACATCTGCGCCTGCACGCCCGTCCCCTCAAATTCCACAGAAGCAATGACGGCGCCCCGGCCTGCATACAGGTTGCCGTTATCGTCGGGGATCCAGCGCCCCATGGTCTTGACCCGGGGACTGTTTGCCGGTACAAGGGCAGCCGCGGCAGAACCACAAAAAACCAGCCCTGCTGCAAGCAGGGCCAGCACCGTATGAATCCAAATTCTATTTTTTCTGTACTCCTGTATCAAAGCCACTGTACATCGATCCTCATCAGTCTAACTGGCTGGTGCAATGCGGGCAGCGGGTCGCATCGTCCGCGATCTCGCTCTTGCAGTACGGGCAGGTACGGGCCGGAGCCGGTTCTTCCGCCGGTTTGCGCATACGGTTGATCTGTTTGATCACCACAAATACAGCAAAGGCAACCAGCAGGAAATCAATGACCGTGTTAATGAAAGAGCCGTAAGCAATGACCGCGGCGCCGGCTTTCTTTGCTTCTGCCAGCGTTGCGTAATTTTTATCGGTCAGGTTGATGAACAGGTTGGAAAAATCCACATCGCCGACCAGTTTGCCTAACGGGGGCATAACGATATCATTCACGAAGGATGTAACGATTTTGCCAAAAGCGCCGCCGATTACAACGCCAACTGCCATGTCTACCACATTACCGCGTACCGCAAACTCTTTAAATTCACTGCAAAAACTCATTTCAATTCCTCCTTAGATTTCAGATAACCAGTTTGAAAATGCACTGTTTATTAGCGTAACTTCGTTAAAAATTTATAGAAATCATCTACAAATTTCTACATTTTATTAAACCACAACAGCGTACATTAGTCAATAAATACCTTGCGTTGCAGGGGCATATCCGTTTTCTGTTACTGTCGGCCCGGAGCCTGACGGAAAACGCAAAGCAGGAAATTTTTATACTGTTTTGAAGATAGTATTTACTTTTCTTGTCACGACTTGCTATAATAAGATAATAAAATTAATGAAAAAAGACAGAAAACAGTGAAATATTTCTTAAGAGGAGACATCATTATGGAAAGAGGAACATTTTCAACCCGTCTGGGCTTCATTCTTGTATCGGCAGGCTGCGCCATCGGTTTAGGTAATGTCTGGCGGTTTCCTTTTATCACCGGCAAATACGGAGGCGCTTCCTTCGTACTCATATACCTGTTTTTCCTGGCGATTCTGGGCCTGCCCATCATGGTGGCCGAGTTCGCCGTAGGCCGCGCCAGCCAGCGCAGCGCCTCCCTGTCTTTCGACATACTGGAACCGAAAGGCACGAAATGGCATCTGTATAAGTACGGCTGTATTTTAGGCAACGCCATGCTGATGATGTATTACACCACTATCACCGGCTGGATGTTCTATTATCTGTATAAAATGGTGACAGGCGCCTTCGTGGGCATGGCCGCCAAAGATATCGGCGGCGTACTGGGCGGGCTGGTTTCCAATCCCGCCACCATGACCGGTTACATGGCCCTCACCGTCATCCTGGGCTTCGGCGTCTGCTATCTGGGTGTTGAGGCCGGTGTGGAACGGATCACCAAGTTCATGATGACCTGCCTGCTGTTTCTCATGATTGCCCTGGCAATCCATTCCGTGATGCTGCCAGGCGGGGAAAGCGGCCTTTCCTATTTCCTGCAGCCTGACTTCAGCCGCCTTACCAAATACAGTGCCAACGAAGTCATCTTTGCCGCCATGGGCCAGGCGTTCTTCACGTTAAGCCTTGGAATCGGGGCTCTGGCCATTTTCGGCAGCTACATCGGCAAGGAAAAACGTCTCACCGGCGAAGCCATCTACGTCATCCTGCTGGATACTTTTGTGGCCATCATGAGCGGCCTCATTATCTTCCCGGCCTGCTCGGCCTTTAACGTAGACCCGGGCGCCGGCCCCAACCTGCTGTTCATCACCCTGCCCAACGTATTCAACCACATGGCAGGCGGCCAGTTCTGGGGCACCCTGTTCTTCCTGTTCATGACCTTCGCCGCCATGTCCACCGTTATTGCGGTATTTGAAAACCTGATTGCCTGCATCTGCGATCTGACAGGCTGGGAACGCAAGAGCGTCATTAAGATGGGCACCGTGGCCATCATCGTATTGTCGCTTCCCTGTATCTTCGGTTTCAACATCTGGAGCAGCTTCCAGCCGCTGGGCAAAGGCACCGGTGTGCTGGACCTGGAAGATTTCGTGGTCAGCAACAACCTGCTTCCCTTAGGCAGCCTGATCTACCTGGCCTTCTGCACCAGCCGTTACGGGTGGGGCTGGGATAACTTTATCAAAGAGGCAGACACGGGCAAAGGCGTCGCCTTCCCCAAGTGGCTGCGCTTCTACCTGACCTACATCCTCCCGCTGATCGTACTGTACATCTTCGTGAACGGGTACATCGCGATTTTCGGGCACTGATAAACGTTTCCTCCCAATAAGTAATTTGAAATCAAAAAGATACCGCAAAACCGGGGACGGTTACTATTCCATGGATTCATTCGTCTGTGGCTTCGAAACTCGAGGCTTCGCCTCTCAAACAGTCTCGCCACGACGACGAATTTCATCTCATGGAATTACGTAACCGTCCCCGATGTTTTGCTTGTGTCTTTTTGATTTCTCAGTACATAAAATCTGAGAAAAAGATGATAAATGAATCTTTGTTTATTTCAGATTGTTAAAAAAGTGCGGTGAGTCGCCCCACTGGCCCCAGCCTACGGTGTCGCCTACGGAAGCGACCCGCGCGCTCAGACAGTTGCGGCACTGTTCCTGCCCGTCTTCCAGGCAGGGTTTATTGTCGTACAGCTGATACTGGCTCCGGTATTGGGGCAGCGTCACCAGCGGCATCAGGATATTGGCCCCGGCCTGCAATGCCTTTTCCCTTCCCAAGGGATGCAGCGTCTGCATCGCTGTTGTAGCCGCAATGTTTACATCTTTTAAAAAGAGGCGTGTTACCGCTACCATGTTGATGCTAAGGCGAAGGCGTTCCGCTCTTGCTTCCGGTGTATCCAGCCCCGCTTCACACACCATTTTCCCCAGCGGCGTGTTGTGATGCACCACATAGGGTCCCATGCCGATCATGGCAATATTCTGCTCTTTGTAAAACAGAATGTCATTGGCCAGGTCGTCCAGCGTCTGTCCGGGCAGGCCGATCATCACTCCGGTTCCCACCTGATAACCGATCTCCGCCAGCGCGTCCAGACAGGTCTTACGCACTTCCCACCTGTGGTGCCCGTCCCGGGGATGCAGTGTAGCGTACAGCTTCGGATTGCTGCTTTCAATACGCAGCAGGTAGCGATGTGCCCCCGCGTTGAACCAGCGCTGATACGTCTCCTTTGTCTGTTCCCCCACGCAAAGGGTGATACCCAGAGCCCCATCGCCAATCTTTTTTATATCACGCAGCAGTTCCTCTACATAGTCAATGAAGGCCTCGTCCTGCCGTTCCCCGGATTGCAGCGTAATGGAACCGTACTGCTGCTCATAGCACCAGCGGACCATAGCCAGAATGTCCTCCCGGGGCGTGTCAAAGCGTTCCACCTCTTTATTGTCCCGGCGGATACCGCAATAGCAGCAGTTCTTGATACAGCGGTTGGAAAATTCCAGAAGCCCCCGGTAATAATCTACATTGCCGACCCATTCCTTTTTGGTTTCGTACGCTGCCCGGTACAGTTGCTCCAATTCATCCCGTGCAGTGCGGCCAAGAAGGAAAACGATATCTTCCCTATTCAGTTTTTCTTTTTGTAAATAATAAGAAATGTTCATTTTTTTATTGCTATGTTGGAAAAAAGAACGCGTGCAAGGATTGAGCCAAACACGTACGGTTTTGCGAAACCTTGCACGCCTGAATCTTTTCCAAATTTAATTTATTTCCCTGTAAACTTCGCTTTCCGCTTCTCCAGGAATGCGGTGATGCCTTCTTTGAAGTCATCGCTGTTAGCGCATTCATTCTGCAGCGCCACTTCCGCTTTGATGAACTCTTCAAAGCCCTGGTACATGCTGACGAACATCATCTTTTTCATGTTGGCATAAGCCAGCGTAGGCCCGGCAGCCAGCTTTTTCGCAAAAGCCATTGCCTTCGGCATCAGTTCTTCCGCAGTGGTAACTTCCTTCACCAGGCCCAGTTCAAAGCATTCCTGTGCAGATACAGGCCGGCCGGTCACAAACATATCCATGGCGCGATGGGTACCGATAGCCCGGGGCAGCATGTAACCGCCGCTGGTATCCGGGATCAGGGCAATGCCCACGAAAGCCTGCAGGAATTTTGCATTGTCCGCAGCAAACACAAAGTCGCAGCCCAGGGCCAGATTGCAGCCGCCTCCTGCCGCCGCGCCGGCTACGGCACAGATGACCAGCTTCGTCATTTTCTTTATGTACAATACGATTTCCGACAGCTTGCCTGCCAGCGGTCCCATGGAAGTGTCCGCAAAATCCGGTTCTTCACAATGGGCTTTCATGAAACGGATATCCCCGCCGCCGCAGAACGCCCGGCCTGCGCCGGTGAGCACCACAACCTTGACAGCGGCGTCTTCTTCTGCCTGTTTCAGCGCAGCTTCCAGCTCCAGCGCCAGATTCATATCCAGCGCGTTCAGGGTCGGCGCATAATCCAGTGTAATGGTCGCTACCGCATCTTCCACAACAAAACGCAACATTTTAAATTCCATGGCAAAGCCTCCTGTAATTTTATTGTGAGAGTGAATTGCATCAAATTTATTATAACATATTTTTACGCGCTTACGGTTTTTCTTTTAATACACGAAGCACCAGCTCATGCAATACCTTCACCGCGCCTTCCAGTGCGTACCGGTCGTATGTCATGGCAGGGTCGTGCAGGCAGGGGGTCAGGTCGCAGCCTACGCCCATGTCCACAGTTTTCAGATGCGGCCGTTCCTGTTTGAAGAAATTGAAATCTTCTCCTACCGTGATTGCTTTTACCGGCAGCAATGCCTTCTGCCCCAACTCGGAAACAATGATCTCCTGAGTCAGTGGCAGCAATGACGCGTCCACATCTGCCGCCGGGCAGGTGCCCACAATATGGCTTTCCGCTTCCGCCCCGTACACCATTGCTGTGTTGGCAATAATGTCACGAACCTTCCGGCGCAGCCCCAGCATTTCCTCATTAGATGTGCTGCGAAGGTCAAAGCCCAGATTTACTTTGTCGCAAATGGCATTCAGCGAACCGCTTCCTCCCTGGAATCGCGTCGTCTTCACGCTGCCGCCCAGCAGCGGATCGGAATGCAGCGCGTTCACCGCGTTGACAATGGCCGCACCGGCATCGATGGCGTTGATACCGAGGTGAGGCTGGGATCCGTGAGCCGCTTTGCCCCGTACTTCCGCCTCAATCAGTGTGCAGGCCGTCCAGCGGATCTGGGGGATGATTTCCCCGCTACGGGCCATATCCCGGGGCATTACATGCAGGCCGAACAGGTAATCCACATCGTCTGCCACGCCGGCATCGATCATCGCCAGCGCTCCTTTGCCGATCTCCTCGGCAGGCTGAAACAATATTTTGATTTTCCCGCAGGGGAGCCCCTCTTCTGCCAGCCATTCCGCCACGGTGAGGACCGTGGTCATGTGACCGTCATGGCCGCAGGCGTGCACCGCTTTCTCCGTTCCATCCTCCTGTTTGAAGAGCAGGCAGTCCATGTCGCTGCGCAGGGCAGCCACCGGACCCGGTTTCCCACTCTCCAGCACAGCAACGACTGCCGTCGTTCCGCCCACCTTTTCCTGTACTTCATACCCCGCTTTACGCAAAACCTCCGCAACAAAGGCGGAGGTTTTATTTTCGCAGAACGCAGGCTCGGGAATTGCGTGCAGGTAAGGCCAGAACACATCCATCCGTTTCCTGATATCCATTATTGATTTATCCTTTCAGCTCATTGCCGTGCATCCGTTGCCGGTAATGCACTCACTCGCAAGAACACAACACAGCGTCCGCTTATTCCTTCCATCCCAGATATACGGAGCCCGGGAATTTTGTCTTGATGAAATCGCCGTTTTCCTTGGACTGGTATGCTTCCTGGAACACCTTCAGCCGCGGGTCTTTCAGATCTTTCTCCTGTACCGCCACGATGTTCACATACAGTGAATCAGCAGTCTCTTTAACGATCGGATCCGTTGCCGGATTCAGGCCGGCATTCAACGCATAGGTGGTGTTGATGGCCGCACAGGTCAGGTCGTCCAGGCTGCGGGGAATCGCCGCCGCTTCCAGTTCCACAATCTCAAACTTATGCGGATTATCGGTAATGTCCTGTACTGTAGTGGTGATATCCTTCGGGTCTTTCACTTTGATCAGGTTATTGGCCGCCAGCAGCAACAGGCTCCGCCCGCCGTTGGTGGGGTCGTTGGGAATGCCGATCTTGGCCCCGTCGGGAATCTTGTCGCCGGGTTTCAGTTTTTTCGAGTAAATATTGATAGGGAACAAAGCGGTATTAAACGCCTTCGCCAGTTTGAATTTCGGTTCTTTCTTCATGGTTGCCTTCAGGAAAGGCTCATGCTGGTAGCTGTTGGCCCAGATTTCCCCTGCAGCCAGCGCGGAATTCGGTGTAACAAAATCGCTGAACTCTTTGATCTCGATCTTCAGGCCTTTCTTTTCCGCAATCTTCTTTACATTTTCCATGATGACCGCATGGGGCCCCGGATTCACGCCTACGATGACCGGCTTGTTCGCATCCGGTTTCGCATTGTCAGCCTTTTTATCCCCACCGCCGCAGCCGGCCACGGCTACTGCTAAAACACCTAAGGCACCGGCCACAATCATCTTTTTTAAAAGTTTCATACTCTTTCCCCTCTTTCAGAAATTTTCAAGTCGTTGCATTGCTTCAATAATTCCTGTCAGTTCAGTGCGCGATCCGGCCTGCCGGTGAAGGCGGTTACCGGTACGGCAGGTCCGCTGTCACAGGAATCCCTGTTTCCGTAAACCGGAAAAATTACTCTACCGTACCTTCAATGCGGGCATAGGCACCGAACACCCAGCCCACGGTACCGTCTTCCATGATGATGTATATCCAGGAATCCGTTCCGTTCTTATCTTCTACTTTATTCATAAATTTGCACACAGTGCCTTTGTTCAGTTTTTTAATGATATAACCATCCAGGTCGGGATGAGTCCGCACGCGCAGCTGGTCCCCGGTGATCACTACATCGGCGATCGTCGTGTCCGCAAAAATGTCTTTCGTCGTACGTTCTTCCGCGGCAAAGCAGGATGCAGCAACGCACAGCAGCATTGCCAGCATAACCAGTATCTTTTTCATAAAACGTCTCCTTCCTTCAGAACCGTCAGTTTATTCTTCGGCAGTTCCTTGTCATAAAGCTGCATGAAAGCAGGTCGTCTGCAGTTCTGACAAACGGCAGAACAACACGCCTTCCAAATGTTACTTTATAGTTTATTATAGCACAGATATGCCTGAAAAAAAAGATAATCCACTATATATAGTGGATTAATTTACGATATAATGGATCAATTTATGGAATCATAGATGCCGAGAATATCTTTTACCACTTCCCCCGCAATGATCAGCCCCACGACAGAAGGTACGAACGCCACACTGCCGGGAATGCTGCACTGCACTGTCACCGGCAGCTCTTTGGAGTACACGACCTTCAGCTTTTTCACGCCCCGCTTTTTCAGCTCCTTGCGCATCACTTTCGCCAGGGGACAGACACTGGTCTGGTAGATATCCGCTACCTGGAACGCAGCGGGATCCAGTTTATTCCCCGCCCCCATACTGCTGATAATGGGTGTCCCGCTTTCTTCCGCCTGCAGTACCAGGGATATTTTACCGGTTACCGTGTCGATGGCATCTACCACATAATCGTAGTTAGCAAAGTCAAACTGTGCCCGGGTTTCTGGCAGATAGAAACATTTGTGTACTGTCACTTCCGCCGCCGGGTTGATGGACAGGATCCGTTCCTTCATCACATCCGCTTTGTACTGCCCCAGCGTCCGGTGCGTGGCAATGATCTGCCGGTTCAGGTTGGACAGGCAGACGGTATCATTGTCCACCAGTTCCAGATGCCCGACGCCGCTGCGGGCCAGGGCTTCTGCCACGTAACCGCCTACCCCGCCGATTCCGAAGATACAGACACGGGCGGCAGCCAGCTTTTCCATATTATCTTTTCCTAATAACAGCTCCGTCCGGGCAAACTGGTTTTCCAATTGAAATGCCTCGCTAAAATAATATCGGTTACTGTAATTGTAAAAAAAACAGTCCGATTTTGCAATAGTTTTTAAGGATGTGTTTCCTTAAAACAAAAAACATTTACACAGCAAACTGAATTCTGTTAAAATATTGAAAGAGGTTTAAGGAGACGCTGATTAAACGGTTCCCTTAACCCGTGCACCGTATTCCGCGCACAAATCATGCTGCATTACATTTAATGAGGTACTGCTTAATTGATCCGGAGGCTCTTATGAAAAAACTGTCCAGCAAACCAGTCTGTATCGCAACGATCCTGTTCGCGTTCCTGATGATCACCGTCTTTCAGTCTGTCTGTCATGCAAAGGCAGCGAATACGGAAGTCCAGGCGGACTACCTGATGCACCGCATCTATGCCAGGCGGTTCATCGACAACTATAATCTTCATATTTTCCAGAAAGCCCATGAACACGCGGGCCTTACCTTTCACCGGGGCCTTACTGTGACCCGCGCCCACGGCTACACGACAGAAGATGATATCCGACGGAACAGCAATGCCGTGGGACTGGGTCCTGCCGGCATGATACGCTGGGAACGCCCCATCAGCGGCAAGCTGTACGGCGATCTGGAATTTTCCGGTTCTTTCCTGATTTATAACAAATCCTTTCCGGCCCAGGGCCGCCCCTGGGGCTTTATGTGGCGTATCGGGCCCCGGCTTACGTGGAAATACACAAAAGACAATTCTATCAGCCTCGGCTATATGTTCAGCCACAGCTCCAACGGCATGAGGACGAAAAATCCGGGGCATCACGCTTTCGGCTTTTCGTTAGGTTTTAATCACAGCTTTTAGGGAGACACGCAGTCCACTCACCCGGGGAACCCCAGATCCAAGCGGGCGCTGACGCCAACGCCCTGCACCCTGTGCACATTTTCCAGACTGGCAGGGCTGTCTGTGTCGATCGGTACCAGATACTGCACCCGCACTGCACCGGATGCCAGCTGTCCTTCCACCGTCAGGGCTGCCTTGCATTTATCCAGTTGTTCTTTCGGACCGCAGATCTGGGCGGCTCCAATATATCCTTTGCTGCCAACAGTCACAACGGGCACGATCTTCGTTTCGTGTCCGTTTTCGATTTTAAAAGGCGCCTTTTCGTTCACATACTCATTAATCTTATCGGAAAAGTGATCCAGCGCGAGAGTCATGCCTTTTTCTTTCAGCATGTCGCCCCACTCGCCGAGCTTAGCTATGCCCTGGTCCACCAGGTCATGCCAGCGCGCAAAATACTCCAGGCTTTCCTGAAGCGCATTCCGGTTTTCCATTTTTTCCTGCAGGGCCATGATAGTGGGGAAATTTTTTCCTGCAAAATCCTCCAGGGCTCCGGCAGATGCGGCAGGCATCGCCAGCGTATTCATCAGCAGGCAGAGAGAAAGGACGGTTCCCAGCAGCCATTTTTTAATTTTCATAGCGTACCTCCTGCTATATAATTCTATACTGTGTGACTCATCTTTTCACATTGAAACGCTTTATGCTTTCGTTATAAAGTATGGCAGGCAATCACGTTTTTTCTGCGTCAGATGTTTGACAAAACTGTGGCATATGGACGGTAACCGGCCAAAGTCTGCATACAGCATTAAATATAAAAAACGTAACCGCTCCAGTCTGTTGATTGGCAGCGGTTACATTTCGTTACAGTATGTCAGGGAAACATGGATTTATTCGTCTGCACGCCGGCCGGCGCTTTTTGTGACTGACTGCATCAGAGTCTTCCGGTCGTCATACAAATGTATTTAATCAGCGTTTTTTATATCAGAATTCAGTAAATAACAGCGAGCCGTCCATCCCGCTCATATCCACGGCATAATATCTGGTTTTGCCTGTGGGATCCGTGTAGGAGATTCCGTTATTGGGGATAGATCCAAAGAAAGAGAATTTAACCAGCAGCTGACGGTCCGGGTGGAACACCTCTTTCGTGTACAGTTCCTTTACCAGAAAGACCGGTTTGCCATTGCTGAAATCCTTGAAGTGCAGTGACAGTACCTTGAAATTCTTTATGGGATGATTAGCAGTAAACACTACGCCTGTCTGCGGATCCGACTGCCCGGCAATAAATATGTCGTGAGGCCCCAGCTGCCTGACATCCCTTTCCCATTGCCCTTCGATATCCGGCACAGCGTTGTTATAGGGATTGATGACTGCAAACGAAGTCCTTTCCACTCCGGCAGTAGCAGGAACAAATTCACACACGCCATCCTTACAGCGGATTCCGGCAGGCTCTGCAGCCATACTGTTATGCTGCGCGCTGCACACAGAAACGCCCAATGCGAGAATCATAGCCGTACACAACAATGCGATTTTTTTCATAGCTGCGCCTCCATTCCATCCGGATCAGTATGGTCTTACCCAATGCATTCCGTCTTACACAACGGTTTAGTTTTTATCATATTGCTCTTTTTATACTGAATATCCCCGGTTAAATTATACCATATAAGGGTATTTTTACAAACCTTTCTCCCGCAGTAATATCAGACCGCCTTTACGGTCGTAACCCGTATTCCAGAGCTTGGCAAAATCCAGCCACTCATAGGAACCGTATGTCACTGCTTTTACCAGAAAGCGTCCGTCCGTCATTTCGTCGTACCCGGTCAGCAGGAACCAGTGCCACTCATAATTTTCAAAGGCCGGGTTCCGGTGATGAAGCAGCAGATACGGAATCAGGAACCCACGGTCTATCTGACGTTTGATCTCCTCTTCCGTATTCTTCTCGCTGTGATCCCCGGACCAGGGCAGTACGTCCAACAGGGTAGGCCCATGTTCCTGCAGAAATTTCTTAAAACCGTTCACAAAAATGTCCAGCCGGTTGATCCCCATGAGACGGGGACGGAGATAGGGTTTCACCGTCTTAAAAAATTTCACATAATCCCTGCCCCGCAGCTGGTATGTGGAAAAAGGGCAAAGGGCCTTTTTGTTTTTGTATAATGTCATGTAAATCAGGCTGTCGCAGGCGGTAAGGGCGGCGCATCCTGCAAACCGCATGATGACGTCCGGCAACAGGCTCTGCCTGCCCCCGTATTCTTCACCTACCCAGAAATAATCAAGTTCTTTACGCATTGCTGTCTTCCCTGAACTGTAAGCAACTTCTCAGAGGATAGTATCTTTATTTTTGAATATCCGTATGGTAGAATAATACAGTTAAAAATATAAAAGAAATCTGGTGTCTGTTATGATTTTTGCTGCCATGCTGGTTTTAGGCTGGCTGCTGGGATGTGTGGGAGCCGGCGGCGCAGGCCTTACCATCACGTTGCTGACTGTCGGGTTTGCCGTGCCGATCCACAGCGCCATCGCGGTTTCCCTGTCCTGCATGACCTTTACAGTTTTATCCGGGGCTCTCAGTCATTACCGTGAAGGCGAGGTCCTTGTAAAACTGGGTGCGGTAACCGGTGCGGCCGGAATTGCAGGAGCAATAGCCGGAACCCATATTGCCTTTCTGATTCCAGCGAAGTGGCTGTCCCCTGCTACCGCGGTCATGCTTCTTCTGACAACGGTGCTGCTGTATTTGCAGCTCTTCCGTTCCCATCTGATTGCCGACTATGTGGCCAGGAATAAAAGAACGGCTTCCGGCGGGGTGTTCTATCTGCGAAGCTGCATCATCGGGCTGTTTACAGGGTTCCTTTCCGGGGCGTTCGGGATAGGTGCCACTGCTTTCATCCAGATCTGCCTGATGCTGTTCTTCGGCATCTCCCTGTATCATGCCATCGGCACCACCATGATGATCATCGTCCCCATTGCCGCAGCAGGCGGCCTGAGCTATCTGGCCGGCGGTATGATGGATACGGGAGTTTTCGTCCAAACCCTGTCAGGTCTGACCATCGGTTCGTTTATCGGTGCCAAGTTCACTCATCTGATTCCAAAACAATACCTTCGTTATCTGATGATCTCCATGCCTCTGATCGGCGGTCTCCTCCTGCTTACACACTGACTTTCCCGTCCGGCGTGCGGTTGTGCGTTCAGCCCGGCATGAAGCGGAAAGCTGTGTCATTTTCCGGGAGGCTCTTTGAACCGTACGGTCAGCATGGGATTTTCTTCTGCTGCATCCCGGAATACCTGCAGCATGGTCTGCCCGTAGTCGCCCAGGTATTCGTTGTTGCGGATGATCCGCGGCACCACGATGACCGTTTCTTCCATGATTTCCCCCAGGCAATCATATAACGCATCCAGATTTTTACCGTAATAATCGGGGAAGTTCAATTTTTCCTTTAAATAGGCATGGGCTCTTGATCTGCCCCTGAATCTTTTTTCATCCAATACGATTTCCATATGCTGAACCTCCTTAGCTTCCATCAGTACAACCTGACAAAATCGCGGTAATGGGATCCGGAGTAATAGATCAGCCCGTCATTGGAGAAGCAGATCCGTTTGGCGTTCCGGTTCCCTTTTACGTAGTCGATGTCACATTCTTTCCAGGTGCGGCCCTGCTTGTCCGGCAGTACTTTTTCATAATTATTGAAACGGTCCCCGCCGATGCTTTTGCCGGGTGCCACCTTGTCCAGCGTGCCTTTGGTCTTCCAGCCCAGCTTTCCGGCCTGTCCTTTTGTGATATAGTTGGGAGGCAGTGTCTTGTACACATGGATGTAGGCTGCCACATGCTCCTTATCGGTATACGCTTTGCCCTTCTCAACCTTTACCCGGGCCTCAGATGCTTTGCCGGCATCTCCCGGGTTATTTATTTTTTCGGAAGTTTGTTTCTGCTGTTTACTGTCTTTTTGCTGAATTTTATCCGAAGCGCCGGCAACATTGCCGTTCCTGTTCTCCTGGTTCTGTGTGACCGTAGTCCCTGGTGCTGCCGGCGGCATCTCTTTTTTCTTTCCGGTACAGCCCAGAACAACGCTCAGCAGCATGACAACCGCTAATGCAATCGCAAATACTTTTTTCATTGCAACAGAGTCCTCCTTTACGTTAGCTCAGCACGATTCCGGATGCGTTTCTGCATCGTTATACATCTTTCTTTACGCTTTTTTATAAAACTAAACTGAGAATCTTATATCTGAAGGTTTTCTATGGCACGTGTGATGACCGGCCGGACAGCTTTTTCATTTTCCGGTTTGTAAACAAAGCCCAGTTCAATCACCTGACCGTCCCTGACAAAGGTGTAACTTTCATTTTTACTGCCATTGACTTCATAGCTGCCTTTCACACAGCTCCGGCCTCCGACGGTTATAAACTCGCCCCGGTAGCCCGTTGCTTCACCTTTCGTGTCGGCAGCAAGTTTCTGCTTCAGTCCCTCCAGTACCGCGGTCTGTTCTGCCTGCTGCAGACTGTCAAGGGACGGCGGCAGAAAGGCAAACTGTGCACCGGGATACGAGACCAGACCCACCATGATGCTTTCGTTCCCGTAAACTTCCATGCTCATGCTGACTTCTGATGGATCCTTCAGACTGATACAGGAGGCCGGCACTTCCGTGGCAAGCGATGTGCCCGACACATTGATCTTCTTCCAGACCTGGGATATCTCCACGCTGTTCATCCATTCCGGGATCCGTTCCTTATATTCCGGATAGCGCGTCTCATCCATCATATACATCACCACGAACATGCGGTTCTGAGTAACAAATACGTATTCATCCCGCAGCAGCCTGCGCTTTCCGTCTGTCGTCAGCGTGGTGGATACAACATGGACTGCCTTCTGTCCTGCCAGTTCCACTTCCCCGCTGGTCAGAATCTTTTTATCATTGGCGCTGTCTTTTACACTGCTTTTCACAAGGCGCAAAAAGTCTTCCCGGAAGGCATCCACCTGAAAGGGCATCAGCGGTCCTCTGCTGTCGATGGCTGATGCGTCGATGGCCAGCCGCAGGCCTTTCTCCTTGTTTTCACCCCGCAGCACCGCTACCGGGTTGACACCCAGCGGGTACAGCTGCAGTTCCGCCGGGATCAATACACGGAATCCGTTACCGGCATCAGTAAAAGCAACTACATCTTCCCTGCCTGCCACAGGTTCCGTTACGGGATATTTCGTTTCTGCTTCCGCTGTGGCGGTATCTGCAGCCTCTGTACCGGCAGTTTTGCTGTTTGACTGCACATCTGCAGCCTGCGCATCGGCAGTTTTGCTGTCTGGCTGTACAACTGCAGCCTGCGTATCGATGGCTTTGCCCTCTGACTGCACGGCAGCCGCTGTCTGCTGCGCCTGTGCTGTATTACCCGTGATCGCAGCCACTCCCAGCACCATGCTGACGGATACAATGACTGCCATGATGATCTTTCGCACCGCTTCACCTGCTTTCCCTGCTGTTTATATAAAACAAAAATGTTGTGAATTTGTGTCTTTTCAAAACCTATTTTTTCCCAATATCCGTATTGCCTGCCTCTTCCAGTGTGAACAAAATGCTCTGGGCATGCTGTTTCCAATACGGCGCCAGCACGTTTGCCATGACTGACCGTATCGCATCCTGGTCCATCGGTTCCAACACGCCTGCAAAGATCAGGTTGAAACGGTCCAGTAACAACTGCATGGTCAGCGTGTTATATACGATACCCATGGTTTTTTCATCCACATACAGCGGCAGAAAACCGTTTTGCTGAAAGGCTTCCTGGGCCGCTTTTTCATCGGTACGTGTTTCAATCTGGTCAGCAATATGCTGGGGCAGCAGGCTTTCCATCATTTCCAGAAGGCGGTGCTTAACTATACCGACCCGCGTCCGCATCTCCTCTTTTTGTTCAGCAGTCATATCCTGAGGAAGAGGACCTGCTTCCTTTCCTGCCGCTGCTGCTGACATATCATTCTGCAGCACGGCTTCCATGGCGTCCAGTTCGTCAATCAGATACTGATAGAGCATCAGGGATCCGGACGGGACCATAAATCCCCTGATAGCGACAGGCTGCAGTACTGACATGTTTTCCGTAAATTGTTTCAGCTTTTTTGCCACCTCTTCAATCGCCTGTTTATCCCTGCCCTGCTTTAAAAACTCCTGCATGTATGCAGGGCGGCCGATCTGTTCCGCAATTTGCTTTACAAACTTCTCTGCCTGGTGCAAAAAGCACACCTCCAACTCTGCTGATTTTCAAGAACGCCGCTGCCATTGTGATGAATCACAGGACAGCGGCGCTTGTTATTTTATTTCAGTATTTCTGCGTATTTTGCGATTTCCTGCTTATACACATCGTTGCCTTCGATATCGATACCCACGATGGCAGGGAAATCCACCACTTCGTAGTGACGGATGGCTTCCGGTCCCAGGTCTTCAAAGGCTACCATTTCCTCGCTGCGGATGGACTGGGAGATGACCGCCGCGGCTCCTCCGATGGCCACGAAGTACACCGCATGGTGTTTTTTGCAGGCTTCGACTACCGCTTCATTGCGGAAGCCTTTTCCGATCATGCCCTTCATGCCCTGTTCGATCATCGTGGGCGTGTATTTGTCCATACGGCCGCTTGTGGTGGGGCCGGCGCTTCCCACAACCTCGCCCGGTTTGGTGGGAGAAGGACCGACGTAATAAATCACGTTTCCTTTTACGTCAAAGGGCAGCGCTTCGCCCCGGCCCAGCGCTTCGTACATGCGCTTGTGGGCCGCATCCCGGGCGGTATAGATGGGGCCTGTGATCCGTACAAAGTCACCGGCCTTCAGATTTTTTACAGTTTCTTCAGTCAACGGGGTCGTAATATATTTGATCTCACTCATGATGATACCTCCTGCTCAAAGGGTCGCTTCGGAACGGCGGGCCGCATGACAGTTAAAGATGACTGCGCAGGGCATGCCGCCGATATGAGTCGGGGCGTATTCCACATTGACGGCCAGAGCCGTGGTCCTGCCACCCAAACCGGCAGGGCCTACGCCGGTCCTGTTCACCAGTTCCAGCAGGTCGTCTTCCAGTTTGGCATACTGGGGATTGGCATTGTGTTCGCCGATCTTGCGGGCCAGGGCATATTTTGCCAGCTCCGTAGCTTTTTCCGCGTTACCGCCCACACCTACACCGACCGTGACCGGCGGGCAGGGATTGGGACCGGCAGTCCGTACCGCTTCCAGTACGAAATCAATGATGCCTTCCAGCCCGTCAGCCGGTTTCAGCATCCGCAGCTGGGACATGTTTTCACTGCCGCAGCCTTTAGGTAACACAACCAGATGCACCTTTTCTCCCGGCACGATACGGCAGTGGATAATGGCAGGAGTGTTGTCCTGTGTATTCTTACGCAGGAAAACAGGATCATCCACGGACGATTTCCGCAGATAGCCTTCCGTGTAGCCTTTCGCCACACCGGCATGGATGGCGTCCCACAGATCGCCGCCGGTAAAATGCACTTCCTGCCCGATATCGATATAGACAACGGCGAGCCCGGTATCCTGGCACAGGGGCACCTGCTTTTTGTTAGCCAGCTTTGCGTTTTCAATGATGGTGTCCAGCACCTGGCAGCCTAACGGGGAAATCTCTTCCTTCCGGGCGGCTTCCAGTTTTTTCAGTACTCCTTCCGGCAGGTTGTTGCAGGAATCAATGCAGCATTCCGCGACTGCCCGGGTCACTTCTTTTACGTCGATGTCTCTCATGTGGATGATCCCTCCTTATAATAATTATTTACACTTCCAGAAACTCTACCGCAGGCATCTGTCCTTTGTTCAGCGTCAGGATGACGAAACCGGCGCGTGTCCCTTCCCGGGGACGGGACGGGCTGCCGGGGTTCAGCAGCCAGATGCCGCTGACCTGTTTAAACACGGGAACATGCGTGTGCCCGAAAATTACAATATCCTGTTCCATACTCTGTCCCCACCAGGCCAGTTCGCTGACCTGCCGCGTTTCTCCCATATACAGGTGACCGTGGGTGACCCAGAGTTTGAACCCTTCCATTTCCATAAAGCAGTCCGGCTTCGCTTCTACCGGCCCGCGCATTACATCACAGTTGCCGCATACCGCGTACACAGTCTGATTGGTCAGATTGTGCAGCGCATTGGCGTCCATGGCGTAATCGCCGCAATGGATCCAGCATTCCACCGGCGGCGCGGCAGCCAGTACTTTCCGAATTGCCGCCATGCTGCCGTGGGTATCGCTTACGATTCCTATTTTCATGATCTCAGTTTGCCTCTGTAGCCGGTTTCGGTTCCGGCTGTGATTTTACATCCTGTTTCGGTTTTCCGTTTCGTTGTTCCGCTTTCCCGGTCGCCTGCTGGTCCTGCCGGGGTTTACGTCCCTGCCTTTCCGGCCGCTTTCCGCCTTTGTTCTCGTTCTTTTTCCAGGATGCGATCAGCTTGCTCACCGCTTTACCGCGATGGCTGATCTTGTTTTTCTCGTCCGCCGTAGCTTCCCCAAGCCCTTTGTGCAGTTCCGTAGACCAGAACAGCGGGTCGTAACCGAAACCGTTATCCCCCAGCGGTTCGTGGAGCAGCATCCCTTCACAGCTGCCATCTGTTTCCGCAATGATCCGGCCTCCGGGATTGGATACCGCCAATGCGCACCGGAACCGGCAGGTACGGGTGATCTGGAATTTCATCTGTTGCAGCAGCAGATCGTTATTCTCTTTATCCGTCGCTTCTTCGCCTGCAAAACGGGCGCTGCGAACACCAGGCGCCCCGTCCAGCGCCTTCACTTCCAGGCCGCTGTCGTCGGCAAGGCAGAACTCTTTTAAATTCTTTGCGTAATAAGCCGCTTTAATCTTGGCATTGGCCGCAAAGGTCCTGCCGTTTTCGTTGGGATGTGGCAGCGGCGGGTAGTCTGCCAGGCATTTCAGTGTAATGGGCAGCTCTTTAAACATTTCCTTAAACTCATCCAGCTTCCCCGGATTGGAAGTTGCAATTACAAGTGTTTCCACGGGTTCCTCCTGCATGCATAAAAATATGAATTCGCAGTTTAGGAAAATACTTCGCAAAACCGTACAGGATTGCTCAGTTCTTTTCCTGACAGCATTATTTATGAGCAAAAAACTTCACTCTGTTATAGCATCTTCTGCAGTTCTTCTTTCGTAAGCAGAATGTTTTCTTTGTTGTGGAACAGTTCCATACGGCCCCGCCGTTCCACGTACAGGGCAAATTCCACGTCCGGCATACCCAGCAGCGCTTCTTCGGCCGTCTTTTTGCCGTTGCGGGGGGTTGCCTCAAATGTCACGGTCAGGCAGCCCTTTTCCCCGGGCGGTACCAGCCGCGCTTCAAAGTAATCATCGGTACGGGGCGCGGCGGGATGGTTGACCCTGCCCCGCAGCAGCACGCCGTTATACTGTTCGTCCGGCAGATAGATGCGGACGAAAGCGTCCAGAAAGATTCCTTCATCACGGCTTTTGTTTTCATACGGTACGTCCACGCTGAATTCGATTTTCTCTTTCGTATTGGACAGCAGCTTTGCCGGTGTCCGCTTTTCCTTATAAAAAACCAGCAGCTTGTCCGATGCGGCATGTTTGGAGATCAGCTGCAGCGTAAACAGGATCACCAGTACGATCAGTACCAGAAGAATACCTACTACTATCATGTTCTGTCCCCCTTATGCCCTGCGGTAATTTTTAATAATACAGATCGGCGTTTTCTGGCTGGCATTGCCAAAGGGATTGTCGATCAGGATCCTGGATACCTTGTCCGGATCCACCCCGTCGGTCCAGCCGATGATGGCTGCACGCTTCAGATCGTTTACGTCAGCGATGACCGCACCGTAAACACCGCAGGCTTCCTTCATTTCCTTCACGACTTTGAAGGGTTCCTTCGGCCCGTAGACAATGTGCTTGTCGTAAGGCGGCATGGTCCCGGTCACGTCATCAATAAGCCGTGCCTGGTAGCCTGCCATCTGATAGAACACGCCTTTTTTCCCCAGCAGCTTGGTCACGGCGCCTACGATAAAGGCCCACAATACTTTTGCGTTGCTTTCCGTATCGATGAGGGCCTGCATGCAGTACCAGCCGCTGATGCTGCCGTAAGACGGAAAGAAATGACACAGCGTTTTGGCCAGAAAACCCGGTTTGAACTCTTCACACCGCATGGCCATGCCCTGGGTGATCGCCACCACGCTTTCTGCCGCGCAGATCACATCATCGGGCCCGTACTTCCCTTTCCCATACTCTTTAATTGCTTCCACAATATTATCCCGGGACGTGAGGATCCGCGTCGGCACCGGTATAATTTCATAGTCCATGAATACACACACCTCTGATATAATTAGCTTTTTTGTTTTGTTAAATTAGTTAATACTTACACACTTCATCATTTTATCTTTGACGAAGCGCCGTAACAACTAAATCTCTCCGGCTTTTTCTTTTTGGTAGGCCGCATCGATCCTGTCAAACCATTCTGCAGGAAGCCGTACGATCTTTCCGTTTTTATCCGTGAACACATTGGTCGTGGTTCCCTCCACAAAGACCTTTCCGTCCTTCACGTTGATCACTTTATAGGCAAAAACCATCTTGGCCCGGTTAAACTCCTGCATGGATGTCTGTACTTCGTATTCATCGTCAAAGCGGGCGGAACGTTTGTATTTTACATTAATTTCCCGTATGGGAAACAGGATACCGTCATCCATCATACGGTTCAGGTCCACACCGCAGGCTCGCAGGTACGCCACGCGCCCCATTTCCAGCCAGGGAAGGTAACGGGAGTGGTACACCACCGCCATAAGGTCCGTTTCTTCAAAGCGTACCCGGTCACGAATCGCAATCATAAAAGCCTCCTGATACTGCTCAAAAACACCATATTATTTTACCATACGCAGCCGCAGAAAACAACGTTTTTTATCCCTATCCCTATTAGAGGCGGGGACTTCAGGCGGGTTAAGTCAAATAAACGGCGTCATGTAAACCGGCAGGCAGATTATGTCAGAATCCTTTGCGTAATCTTTTGTGTAGACAAGATACTTCCACAGCACGCGGTCCGAAAACTTCTGACAGAATGCGTCCAGCGACGCATGGGTTTTGTAACCGGACGCCTTGATTTCAAGAGGGCATACTTTGTTTTTCCGCGCCAGCAGGAAATCGATCTCATAATTGTGGCGAGTCTCTTCGTTTAAAAAGGTATGATAAAACAGCTCGTTGCTGTTGGCCGTCAGAATCTGTGCCGTAACATTCTCGTACAAATAGCCCAGGTTGGCCGACAGTTTATCGTTAAGGAGCTTTTCGTAGATCACGTTTTCGGTAAAATCCCTGTCCTTGAACATCAGCGTGGTGAAGAGTCCCGTGTCACAGACGAACATTTTAAATTTCGCCGGATCCTTATTAGCAGACAGCCCCGCGTTGGGATCGTTTGCATGATACGAAAGTAATATCGTTTTGGAATCGTTCATCTCCGCAATCAGCTGCAGCAGGTCTTCCGCCCGTGCCTTCCCCAGCACACCGGATACCTGGTAGCGCGAAGCGTTCTTGTTCAGCTGCGCCGGAATGGCATCGAACAACATGGCAGCGCGGCCGGCAGGATCAATTTTATAGAAATCATCTTTATATAGATTCAGTATGTCGCGCTTAACCAGATCCACTTTGCGGAAATTATTGGTCTCTATATATTCATTAACAGCCTGGGGCATGCCGCCCACCAGCATATACAGCCGGAAATCCCGCAAAAGCCTGCGGTTCGTCTGCTGCCCCAGGGGGCGGCCCGCTTCATAACACTGGCGGATCAGGCCGTAAGAAGCGTTATCGCCCACAGCCCACAAGAATTCTTCGTAGTCCATGGGGTACATGGTTATTTTCCGCTCTTCGCTGGGGATACGGATATCTTTCACGTTTTTGCGTATGGAAATCAGGGAACCGGTCTCGATGTAATCGTAACGCCCGTCTTTAACCAGGTTTTTTATGGCCTGTCGCGCAAGCGGGCAAAGCTGTACTTCATCAAAAACAATCAGCGATTTTCTGACAATAAGGTCTGTACGGAACTGCAGCTGCAGCTGCAGGAACAGATAGTTAAGATCGGAAACATCTTCGAACAGGCCCCGCACTGCTTTGGAAGCCACGGCAAAATCGATCAGGATATAGCTATCATATTCTTTTTTGGCAAATTCTTCCACAATGGTAGACTTGCCGACGCGCCGCGCCCCTTCAATCATCAGCGCGGTCCGGCCGTTTGACTCTTTCTTCCACTCAAGTAGCTTACCGTATATTTTTCTTCGGAACACCGTTCCCCACCCCGTTCGCATTTTTTGGAATCACAAAAAACCGCAAAATCGCAAAATCTTTTAATGCATTTTACCACAGAATCGCAAAATGTTCAATTTTTTGTCGTACCGGTCAAGAAAAGGTAAGCCTCATCATTCCACACGCACCACCGTCAGCACGCCGTCCCGTATCCTGAACTTGATTTCCATCCCCGCAAAGCCGAAACCGTACACCCGATCCGGATCGTTTTGATAATGGGGCGCCGGGTTTTCCCGCAGCACGCCAAGCAGCCCTTCCCTTTTGTCTTCCGGGATCTTTTCCAGCAGCTTCTGCGGGAAATCTACCGTGACCTGATGATACTCTACCTGTCCGGCAAACCCGTCCACCGCCTCCGGATGGGAATCCGCATAAGCCAGATAGGGCTTGATATCCAGAATCGGCGTGCCGTCCATCAGATCTGCGCCGCTGACATAGATGACCGGTCCTTTCGGCGTATCAAGTTCGATTCTTTTGATTTTGACAGAAGAAAGGCCGATGGCATTGGGACGGAAGGGAGAACGGGTCGCGAACACCCCCACCCGTTTATTGCCTCCCAGCCGGGGCGGCCGTACCGTCGCCGACCAGTTGCTGCGCACTGCCTGTGAAAACTGCCAGATGATCCACAGATGGGAAAACCCTTCCAGCCCCCGGAACGCTTCCGGCTGGGCAAATTCCTTTTCAAACTCTATACGGGCTTCCAGTGCTTCCACGATCCCGCTCTGACGCGGCACACCAAACTTGCTGTTAAAGTCCGTACGGATATGTCCGATGATTTTTACAGGAAAAACTTCTGCTGCCATTTTACTGTCCTTTCAAAGTGATAAAAGCAGCCTGCCTTTTTCCAGACAAGCTGCTTGTTCATGCTATCCTCTTGTTACGCGAAAGAAACCGGACCCGGTACAGCACTCACCGCGCCTTTTACCTTGTCCACCAGCCCGTTCCAGCCTTTGCCGATGCTTTGTCCGGCGTTACCAAAGAAATCAGAGATACTGCTGCCCCAGGACCGGATCGTGCTGCCGGCACTGCTGCCCCAGTCTTTCATGGTGCTCTTGGCACTGCTGCCCCAGGACTTCACTGCGCTTCCTGCGCTGCTGCCCCAGTCCTTTACGGTTTCGCTGACACTGGTCCCGAAAGAAACCGCACCGTCTTTTGCTTTTGTTACGGCTTTGGCCGCTTCTTCCGTCAGTTTGATCTCACTTTCCTGTTCCATGCTGTCCAGCGCCTTCTGCACATCGTGGATGTTCAGTACGGTGGCCACTGTGCCGCCCAGGAAGCTTTCAAACTCCGTAATGATGCGGACTTTCAGTTTTTCATCCATCGTTGCGTTGATGGACTCGCCGATCCGGCTTCCAATCTTCTCTCCGAAATAGGCGCCCAGTAAGGCACCGTTGATGGTGATCGAGCCCAGGCTGATGCCGCCGGTAGCGCCTTCCAGCGCGCCCCCTGCCGCCGTACCCGCAGCCGTGCCGGCCAGAAAACCGATCTGCTTATAATCAAAACCTGCCAGCATACCGATCAGGGAGGTCATGGCGGTATCCGTCAGCTTGTCCACACCTTCTTTCCCGGTGATGATCCCCTTTTTCACTTTTAAAACCGTTTTGGCTTCTTCAACCGCATTGATGGCGATCATGGTGAGCTGCCGGGGCGCCGCCTGGTTCATGATGGAGATATCGCCGCTGTCTGCCGCCAGTACCAGCCCTACCGCCACTGCGGTCTTGATACCGGCGTCCTGATCCTGTTCCAGATCGTCCCGCATACGGCGGGCTTCCCTGTCGCTGAGGGCCTGGCCTTTCCAGTTTTTACCCGCAATGGTAAAGCCGTTGTTACGTCCGCTGCTGGTCACCTTGGGCGTATCCCCCGTCAGTTCCACCGCTTTTGTAATGTATTTCTTCAACTGGCCATCCATCCAGCTTTTTTTGCTTTCACCCTTTTTCACGGCCTCTGCCAGGGAACGGTTCTGCTCTTCCGTTTCCCGGATCGCATCCTGGATCTCCTGGGCGATTTCCGTCACCCGGCTCTTGGAGGCATTTTCCATTTTTTCCTGCAGCAGCTTTTCCGACCAGGCTTCCACAGACAGAGCTTCATCCTTTTCCGCAAAGTTTACCAGCGCATCGGAGATGGCTTTCTGAATCTTGTCCGCATCCCGGGCCGTCAGCACATCTTCCAGGGAATTCATGGTCTTGCGTTCCGGCAACGAAGCCAGATTCAGCGAACCCTGCTTGTTTTCCCCAGTATTCGTATTATCGGATGTGGTCTCTCCCTCAGCAAAGGCGATACCGCAGAACAGGCAGAACGAAAGAACCAACGCAAACAGCTTTTTCATCGGCGTCCTCCTTTCCTTGCAACGAACTGTATCAGAATAATAAAGTGATTCTCTTGTAAATTAAGTTGGCTTTACATGTAATTATTATACCATATTTTAAAACGTGTTTCACTTTTTCTGCTGTTCTTCGCCTGTATGCTAAAAAAAATATATGTCATTTACATGGCAAAACCTGATTATTTATAAAAAAAGACCTGCAGCCGGACACCTCGCATGTCCTTTACAGGTCCCATATAACAGACATCATTGCGGTAAAATCCCGCACATAACCGCGCCTTCGCTGTTACATCCTCACGGCTGCAGGCGAACATCCCCGCCGGATGCGTCTGCCGTCTTGTTCCCGCTGTTACAACCTCACGGCTGCAGGCGTACACGGCTTTACGTTTTCAGTCGTCCCGGTCTACTTTATATCTGCGTTCCAGTTCCTTGTAATGATCCAGGCCCACGAAGTGATTGAAACGGCCAAATTCCACCATATTCTCCAAGGTGGCTTCCGTAGTTCCGTTTGCCTTCAGGCCACTGAACAGATCGTAGAGCGCTTTGGAAACGGTATATACGGCGCTGCAGGCCCAGAACACCACGGAATAGCCCATCTGTTCCAGCTCTTTGGCCGGAATGATCGGGGTCTTTCCCCCTTCGATCATATTGGCATCCAGATACGCGCCGGACCCTTTCAATTCCTTGGCGAACCGTTCTATCTCTTCCCGGGTGCAGAGCCCGTCCGCGAACAGCATTTCCGCACCGGCATCCGCATACCGTTTGCAGCGTTCAATGGCATCCTCGATCCCATAGACGGCCCGGCTGTCAGTCCGGGCCATGATCATAGTCTCTTTATCTACCCGGGCTTCCACTGCCGCCCGGATCTTCTGCACATGCTCGTCCACGGAAATCACCTGCTTGCCATCCATATGCCCACAGCGCTTCGGCCACACCTGGTCTTCAAAAAAGATACAGGCCGCGCCGGCTTTTTCAAATTCAGATTCCGTACGGATCACGTTCAGGGCATTGCCGTAGCCGTTGTCACCGTCCGCAATGACAGGAATATCCGTGGCGTCACAGATCTCTTTTAAGGCCGTGGCCATTTCTGTCACGGATAAAAGACCTACATCCGGCTGGGCCAGATGGACAGCCGTCACGCTGTACCCTCCCATGGCCAGGCATTCGATCCCTGCCATCTGGGCAATTTTGGCCGTCAGCGCATCGCCGACCCCCGGAACACAGATGATGTTTCCATTTGACAACAGCTTGCGGAAATCTTTCCTCTTTTCTGTTGCAGTTTTCATACAAATCCCCTCCGAACTTTTTCTACTCCACAGCCGAACTTCCAACGAGCTTCGGATTCTAAAAAACGCTTCTCAAAACTGAGAAGCGCCAGTGTTCAATACGTAAGTTTTAATTTGCCAATCATAATAAATGGCGGAGCGGGTGGGATTCGAACCCACGTGCCGCGGACGGCTAACGGATTTCGAGTCCGCCTCGTTATGACCACTTCGATACCGCTCCGGGAGCAAGGGAACACTGTCTCAACAGTGTTTTCTTACCAAGTCTGAAATGTATTATATCACAGTTTCCTGAACTTTGCACGGAAAATCTGCAAGATTCAATGGAACCGCATCAACATTGCGTTTCCTTTACCCTGCAATCCGCAAAAAAATCCCGGACTGCCGCCGCGCACCGGTCTTCCAGTATCCCGCCGATGACCTGCGGCTGATGGTTCAGCAACGGATGGGACAATACGTTGAACAGGGATTCTACCGCGCCTGCCCGGTTATCCCGGCAGCCGAAGATCACGGTGTCCACACGGCTGTTATAAATAGCACCGGCGCACATGGGGCAGGGTTCCACCGTCACATACAGGGTGCAGCCGGTCAGACGCCAGTTCTGTAATCTCTTACAGGCTTCCCGTATGGCGATGACCTCCGCATGAGCGGTAGCGTCCAGCCACTGTTCCCGCATGTTATGGGCTCTGGCAATGACCTTGCCGTCTTTTACAATGACCGCCCCGATGGGTACTTCTCCCATTTGGGCTGCTTTCCCCGCTTCCTGCAGCGCCAGTTCCATAAACTGTTCGTGTGTCATTTCCATTTTACTGTTCTTCCTGTTCCAGTAAATCCTGTTCTTCCAGCAGTTCTTCCCATTTCTGAACCAGATCGTCAATAGTCTTCACATATTCTTCCCGCTCGGCCGCCATGGCTTTGCTCTTCTCCAGGTCCAGCTGGTTCTCCGGAATAGATATCTGTTTATCCAGCCAGCCTAACATGGCCTCCTGTTCCCGCAGCCGCAGTTCCACTTTGGCAATCAGTTCTTCCAGTTGCACCGGGCTGTGCCGGCAGGCTTTTTTTACTTCCTGTTTTTTTACTTTCCCATCCCAGGGTTTACCTGTATCACGGATGATTACAGCAGAATTCTCCCGGTTTTCCACGACGGAAGCGGTTGCTGCTTCTTTTATCTTACTGTTCTTTTCTTTTTCTTCCAGATAAAATCCGTAATTCCCTTTATAATCCCGGACCGTATGCTCCTCGATTTCCCAGATGCGGTCACACACTTCGTTGATCAGGTAACGGTCATGGCTGACCACCAGCACGGTGCCATCAAAGACCTCCAGTGCGGCTTCCACCGTTTCCTTGGCCAGTATATCCAAATGGTTGGTGGGTTCGTCCAAAATCAGCAGATTGGCGCCGTCCAGCACCAGCTTCAACAGCACCAACCGGGCTTTCTGCCCTCCGGAAAGGGTACCGATCTCCTTAAATACATCATCACCGTGGAACAGCATGCCCCCCAGCAGGGAACGTGTCTGTTCCTCTGTCATTCCATACTCTGTCAGGAAATTTTCCAGCAGTGTCTGTTCCGGATTTAACCGTTCATAGCTCTGGGAAAAGTAACCGATCTTTACCCGGTTTCCGATTTTTGCTTCCCCGCCCAGTGCCGGGATTTCTCCCAGGATCGTACGGAGCAGTGTGGTCTTGCCGCTGCCGTTCGGTCCGATCAGTCCCGTTTTTTCGCCCCGGCGCAGGATCAGATCGATGTCCTGTAACAGCACATTCTCCCCGTATCCCGCTGCAAGATGTTCCAGAATCAGCACCCGCTCCGCCGATTCCGGTGCCTTTGGCAGCCGCAGGGAAAAGCTTTCGTTTTCTACCGGCACTTCCAGACGTTCCAACCGGTCCAGACGGGACTGCCGACCCCGGGCCATCTTGCTTTTTATGCCGGCTTTAAACCGGCGGATATAGGCTTCCTGCTCCGCGATATATTCCTGCTGTGCGTCGTAGGCCGCTTTTTCTGTTTTAGTCAGGATTTCTTTCTGGGCAAGGTATTTTGTATAGTTGCCGGTAAAGGAACGGAGATGTCCCCCCTCCATTTCCAGTATTCGGGTGGCAACATGGTCCAGGAAGGCCCGGTCATGGCTGACTACCAGCACCCCGCCCTTAAAATCCCGCAGGTATCCTTCCAGCCATTCCATCATGCGGATATCCAGATGGTTCGTCGGTTCGTCCAGCAACAAAAAATCCGGTGAAGAAACCAGCGCCGCTGCCAGCAGCAGCCGCGTCTTCTGGCCCCCGGAAAGCGAAGCTGCCTGCATCTCCCACATGGATTCGGGAAATGCAAGGCCAAATAAAACCATCTTTAATTTTGCTTCATAATTGTAACCGTCGAGGAATTCATAGCGGTGTGTCACGCGTCCATAGCTGTCCAGAACAGCCCGGTCGCCTGACGCAGACGCCTTTTCCAGTTCCGCCAGCTTCTGCCGCAAAGACAGGATCTCCGGATTGGCCTTCATCATAAAATCCCACACGGATTCTGCTCCGATGCTGTCAAAGCCCTGTTCCACATAGCCTACCTGAAGCCCCGCATCGAAGCTGACCGTTCCCCCGTCTGCATAGTCCGGCTGCAGCAGGCATTTCACCAGTGTGGATTTCCCACTGCCGTTGACGCCCACCAGACCTACTTTTTCCCCTTTGGCAATCATAAAGCTGACATCTTTGAATACTTCCTGCACGCCAAAGGATTTTTCTAATTTATCTACTGTTAACTGCATAACTGTGTTCCGTCAGTTCAATTGTAATGTCTGTAATTCTATGCGAAAAGATTACACACAGATATCTTGTGCAATTTCCTTTGCGCTGTTACTGCAAAAGCAACAGCCTCTTACACGCCATAGCCGTAAGGATGTTCTTTATGCCAGTTCCAGGCGGTTTGAATGATCTCTTCCGTATTGCTGTGCTGCGGTTTCCAGCCCAGCACCTTCTTACATTTGGCACTGGAGGCGATCAGCACCGCAGGATCCCCGGCACGCCGGGCTTCTTCTTTCACGTTAAAGTCAATGCCCGTTACCGCTTTGGCTGTTTCAATGATTTCTCTTACGCTGAAACCGGCTTCACTTCCCAGATTAAAAACGTCGCTGGCGCCGCCGTTTACCAGATACTGCATGGCCAGGACGTGGGCATCCGCCAGGTCCAGCACATGGATATAGTCCCGCAGGCAGGTTCCGTCCGGAGTGGGATAATCCGTACCAAAGATGGAAACATGGTCCCGCACGCCCTGGGCTGTTTTTAAGATTAACGGAATCAGGTGGGATTCCGGATTATGATCTTCCCCGATAGAACCGTCCAATGCGGCGCCGGCTGCGTTAAAATACCGCAGCGCTACGTAGTCCATATCGTAGGCCATGGTAAAATCCTTCATCATGGTTTCGATCATCAGCTTGGTCCGACCGTACACGTTAGTGGGCACAGTAGGAAAATTCTCTTTAATCGGCGTCTTCTTCGGTTCGCCGTATACTGCCGCCGTAGAAGAAAAGACCAGATGATCCACCCCCGTCTCGTGCATGGCGATCAGCAGGTGCAGCGTTCCTTCCACATTGTTGTAATAGTATTTGGCCGGGTCCGTAATGGATTCCCCAACCAGTGAAGAAGCAGCGAAATGAATCACGCCATCGATCTCATGTTCCGCCAGTATATGTTTCAGAAAATAGACATCATGAATGTCTCCGGTGATCAGCTGCACATTGTCCGGCACCGATGCTTCGTGCCCGGTAGACAGATTGTCATACACGATAGGGGTAAACTCTTTGGACGCTGCCAGCGCCCGCACGGTATGGGATCCGATGTAACCCGCCCCGCCGGTAACTAAAATATTCATTCCTTGCTCCTCATTTCGTTCCGTTAATGATCCCAGTCAGATATTTCAAAAATCCGTCCCGCAGTTCCGGACGGCGCAGGGCATATTCCACGGTCGCTTCCAGAAAGCCCTGTTTGTCGCCCACATCATAGCGGCGGCCTTCAAAATTATAGGCGTAGACAGGCTGTATCTTCAGCAGAGAGCGCAGTCCGTCCGTCAGCTGGATCTCCCCGCCGGCACCCGGATCCGTATGTTCCAGCAGTTCAAAGATCTCCGGCGTAATGACGTAGCGTCCCAGTACCGCCATGTTGGAAGGAGCCTCGTCCACAGCCGGCTTTTCTACCATGTCTGCCACGGCAAAGGTACGGGGATCGCTGGTTCCCCTTGCGGCCACAATACCGTACGAAGAAACCTTTTCATGAGGTACTTCCTGCACGCCCAGTACGGAAGCCCCGGTTCTTTCATATACATCGATCAGCTGGCGAAGGGCCGGCTTTTTATCGTTATAGACTACATCATCACCCAACAGGACGGCAAAGGGTTCGTTGCCGATAAACTGTTTGGCGCATAAAATCGCGTGTCCCAGTCCTTTCGGTTCTTTTTGCCGGATATAATGGATCCGGATATCCGATATGCTCCGCACCATTTCCAGCCATTCGTCTTTGCCTTTTTCAGCCAGGTTCAGTTCCAGCTCGATGCTCCGGTCAAAGTGGTCTTCAATGGCCCGTTTGCTGCGCCCCGTAATGATCAGGATGTCCTCGATCCCGCTGGCCAGCGCTTCCTCTACAATATACTGGATCGTAGGTTTGTCTACGATAGGCAACATTTCTTTCGGCGTTGCCTTGGTGGCCGGCAGAAAACGGGTGCCCAGACCCGCTGCCGGAATTACGGCTCTTGTTATGGTTTTAAAACGTACGCTCATGCAGGTTCACCGCCTATTTCTTTTACTAATTCCCGTGTCTTTTCCTCTAACAGCTTTTTGTTTCCCCTTGTTTCCACGTTCAGCCGGATCACCGGTTCCGTATTGGAGGCGCGCAGGTTGAACCGCCAGTCCGGGAACTCCATGCTCAGGCCATCCAGTGTATCGGCTTTTCCGTCTTTATACTTCTTTTTCAGTTTCTCCAGTACGGCCTTGCTGTCCGCAACCTTCCGGTTGATCTCGCCGCTGCAGGGGAACGCGTCTTCCATGGCGCCGATCAGTTCCGAAAGGGGTTTGCCGCTGGCACATAGCATTTCCGACACGATCAGCGCTGTGATCATGCCGCTGTCGCAGTATGTAAAATCACGGAAATAATGATGGCTGGACATTTCCCCGCCATAGATCACTCCGTTTTCCCGCATACACTGCTTCATATAGGCGTGGCCGCTCTTGCTGCGGACCGGTATGCCTCCGTGGCTTTTCACGATCGCTTCCGTGTTCCAGGTCAGCCGCGCGTCATACATGATCTTGCAGCCCGGATACTTGTGCAGGAAATTCTCTGCCAGAAGCCCTACCAGATAATAGCCTTCCACAAACCTGCCCTTTTCATCACAGAAAAAGCAGCGGTCAAAGTCGCCGTCCCAGGCAATGCCGAAATCCGCATGATGCTTCAGTACGGCATCCACCGTGTACTTTCGGTTTTCTTCCAGCATGGGATTGGGAACCCCGTTGGGGAACGTACCATCCGGTTCATAATTGATCTTTATAAACCGGAACGGTACATATTTTTCCAATTCATCCAGCACCGCACCGGCCCCGCCGTTGCCCGGGTTCACGACAATGCTGACAGGTTTCAGTTTCGACCGGTCAATGTATGTTAAAATATGTTCCACATAGGGTTTCAGAACATTCTGCCGCGCCAGAATGCCTCTGGCCTTTCCGGCCATCAGGTGATGCGGGAACTCATCCCCCCGTACCATCTGTTCAATTTCCTGCAGGCCGCTGTCAACGCCCACCGGCCTCGCATCCCGCCGCACCAGCTTCAGACCGTTATACTCTGCCGGATTATGACTGGCGGTAACCATGATGCCGCCATCCGCATGCAGATAGGCCGTGGCAAAATAGATCATTTCCGTACCGCACTGACCGATATCGATCACATTGGCGCCTCCGTCCTGCAGACCGTCACACAACGCCCGCAGCAGCTTCGGCCCGGTCAGGCGGATATCACGTCCCACAACGACAGACTCTGCCCCGAATAAAGCGCAAAACACCTTGCCGACCCGGTAGGCCAGCTCTTCATTGACCTCGTCCGGGTAGATACCTCGTATGTCATATGCTTTAAAGGCCTTTGTATTGATCACTGTAATCCCTCGTTCCATTGCTCTTCTGTTAGCAGTACAAACCAGATCCTTAAACGCTCATCAGCATGCCTGCTTCCTTTTACCACATACCTTTTACCTTTCTTACCGTTAAAATAATATATTCTACTAAAATCAAAAAATTCCTGCAAAAAATCAGGGGCGCAGTTAATTCGTATGCAGTTAAAAGCTGTAACAAAACGGCAATCC
Organism: Succiniclasticum sp.; assembly: GCF_056977735.1. Taxonomy (NCBI): domain Bacteria; kingdom Bacillati; phylum Bacillota; class Negativicutes; order Acidaminococcales; family Acidaminococcaceae; genus Succiniclasticum; species Succiniclasticum sp. The sequence goes on along the minus strand of NZ_DBMCWA010000011.1, from coordinate 20,101 downwards.
ACCCATTTTTGTTACAGCTCTAAATCAGATTCTATATTCCCGTTCCCGCAGCACATTCTCGGCCGCTTCCCCCAGGAACCACCGGATCGTAGTAAAAAAGGCAAGATAATTATCTTCCGAATTGGGCACAAGCAGCTCCCGGGCCAGCTGATCCATGGCTTCTTCTATCGAAAAGCCCTGTCCTGTGAGCTCCGCCACCTGTTCCTGCAGCACATCGATCACAGCTTTGCGCAGCCGTTTCAGGCGCGGCGCATTCAGGTTCAGTTCCACGATGGTGTTCTCCGCCTTTTTACGCAGCATTTCCGGGCAGGTCTTTTCATCGACAGACATGGCGCCGGAAAATGAATCATAGGAAAACAACCGTTCCTTCGCCGGGATCTGCAAAGGATTGAGGATCGCAGTATTGATGGATTTTCCACCTTTCGGCACGTCACAGCTCCGGTCTTCTTTTATCCTGGAGAACCGGTAATCCGCTTCCGCCACTTTGGGCTGGCTGCCGCCGTGGCAGGCCCCCAGCATATTCTTCCATTCCAGATGATAATTCCGTTCTTCCATCTCCGTCCCTGTTTTGGGATGGAAATGTTCTACCCGGAAATCGTCCACCCGGTCCTCTTCCTCTGTCAGCTTAATGTTGATTTCACAATAGGCACATAACCCGTGCTGATCATGAAGGATCTGCCGTTTGACCTGCCGGTAGCCGTCCCGGCTCCGGTGATGGAATTTTTCCCAGGTATCGTGTGGATAACGCTGCCTGTAGCGAGCCAACAACTCCGGTTCATCCGGACTTTTATGTACCCGTTTCATACGTTACCTCATTTCTTCCTGCGGAAATTTCTTACCCGGATATCCATGTCCGCCCGCAGCAGCGCCGGTTCCCTTCCCTGTGACCACGCATCCAGCGTTTTGCGCAGCGCCAGTGCTTCGTCGCTGTCCCATTTGTCCTCGCTGACCAGCTGCAGATACCGCTGCAGCGTCTGTACGATGGGCAGGGATGCCGGACGGCTTTCCACATGCTGGATGTCACGCAGCAGCTGGCTGCTTTCCGCGCCGAGAGAGAACGACGGTTCCTCGATATCCACCATATCATTTTCCCAGTGCAGGATGCGGATACACTCCGCAGGCACACTGGTCAGCACCTGGGGACTGTGGGTGGTCACGATAAACTGTACCTTCGGGAACGCTTTCACCAGATCGTTGACAACCGTCTGCTGCCAGGAGGGATGAAGATGCATGTCCACTTCGTCGATCAAAATCACGCCCGATGTTTTCAGGGTGACGTCTTCCCCCATATCCGGGTTGAGACGGGCCATACGGTAGGCAATATCCGCCGCCATGCTGATCACGCTGCGGGCCCCGTCGCTCATGGCCTCCAGGGGCAGTTCGCCCAGTTTGGGATGGCAGATCAGCAGGTTCTGGGCCGCAAAACTATATTTCAGGTCCGTCCAGCCCATACTCTGGATACAGGTGATAATCGCCTTATTCACCGCTTTTAATATCTCACGATACGGATTCTTTATTGTCAGCTTCTTTTCTGCGATGATATGGTCGTACTCCAGCGCGCTTTCCGTGGCGTACCGGTACCATTGTGCAAAGGTATTATAGGAACCGCTGGGCTCCAGGCACTCCACATACCCGCTGCTCCTGGACAGGTCCACTTTCTTCCTCTTAAGCAGTGAACTGTCATTCCACATGCGGCTGGTGCCGTAATACCCCAGCACGGGCAGGACGATTCCCTGATCCCCCGGCTGATTCAGCTCTTCGGCAATCCGTTTCCCATAATCCGATATAAATTTTGCGGAAACAGAAGAGGTTTTACCTTTGACGGATTTCAATTCCCTCTTCCAGGAATAGGCCGTTCCGTCGTCTGCCTTCACTTCGGTTTCCAGCACAACGGGAAGCAGATATTTCATCCGCCGGATCTGCAATTCCTCGTTCCCCGCCGGTTCATCCATCACCATACGGACATCATTGGGCTGGAAATTCCGGGCCTTGATCCCCGGGAACGCGGCCAGATACGGCGCCATGTTGATGGCCAGCCCGTCCAGGATCGCCGTCTTGCCTTTGCCGTTTTCCGCTACGATCACCGTGACCCCGGGACTGAAGTGCATGGTGAAATCCCGGTAGCAGCGAAAATTCTGCATTCTGATCTTTGATACATACATAGGTGCTGCTGCCCCCCTTTATCAAACAGTCATCCCACCTGCGCGGCAGACGGATTCTGAGCCGCATCCTTTCCGAATTCGGCTCCCTGCTAAAAAACCGGACAGGCTGCCCTGTCCGGTATATTTCCTCAATTATTTCTTTTCTTCTTTGTTTGCTGCAGCTTGCTGCGCGTTCGGGTCAATGACGCGGAAATCTGCCATGGTCAGTTTGCCGTTTGCATTTTTGAATACCACATCAATTTCCATATCAGCTGCCTTTTCGAACTTGGCTGCATAACGGAGGATATGGCCGTCCGGGAAAATCTGATACACCCGCAGATCCTTCTGCACTAACTTGCCCAGATCCTTATTCATGTTTTCAAACAGGGTCTTATAGCGGTCTGCCGTCATATCCTTAGCCAGGTCCGGATCCATGACGCTTACTGCTTTCTTATAGTCGCCGCCGGCAAAGAACTGATCAACAGCCTTTGCTTCCGTATCCAGATCGGAACCGTAGCTGGCAAAGCAGACTGCCGAAAAGCTCATCATGGCCGCCATTAAAAACATAACAAATTTCTTTTTCATCGTATTCCCTCCTGTAATCTTAAAAGCTGATTCCATATTAAATAAGGCTTCTTACTATACACTGCTTCAAAGTACCTTATCTGTAACGTAATTATACACCGCTTCCCCATTGCATTTGTGACAAAGTTGCGACATTTTGGAAAAAACAAATTCACAACTACATACGTGATGCAACGGTTATGACTGACAGCGTGTTCCGCCAGGCAGTCAGTTGGCAAGCGCCTGATCCGGAATCTCTATTTCGCCTGTAAATACTTCCACCGCCGGTCCCTGCAGGTAAATGTGATCGTTTTCGCTGCTGTAAGTGACCTTCAGCAACCCGCCCCGGGCCTGTACGTTCAGCGGCCGGTTCATGGCGCCGGCCATTTTCAGCTTCATGCAGGCATAGGTTACGGCGCAGGCGCCGGTGCCGCAGGCCAGGGTTTCACCGCTGCCCCGCTCCCAGACCCTGAACTTCACCGTGTTTTCATCCAGAACCTGCACAAATTCCGTATTTACCCCTTCCGGGAACAGCTTATGATGTTCGAATTGGGGACCCAGATCCTCCAGATCCACTGCGTCTACATCCGGCACAAAGACGACAAAATGCGGATTCCCCATGGAGACCGCCGTCCCGTTGAAGAAGAACTTCTCCTTATAGGTTTTGTTATCGGTGCCAACGATCGTCGTTTCCCGTAACACCAGAGACTGGTCCACAAAAATGTAATGGTCGGTGATCATGGGGATCATACGGGGCCGTGTTTCCGGTTTGCCCATGTCTACCCGGGCTTCCGTAACCTTACCATCCGCAATGGTCAGTTCGATTACTTTGATGCCGGCCAGCGTCTCCACTGACACCGGATTTTTATCGGTCAGGCCATGATCGTACACATATTTTGCCACGCAGCGCACACCGTTGCCGCACATCTTCCCTTCCGAGCCGTCCGCATTGAACATGCGCATTTTGAAATCCGCCACTTCCGAAGGACAGATCAGAATCAGCCCGTCGCTGCCGATTCCGTAGTGGTACCGGCTTACATATCTTGCCACCGCTTCAGGATTGGACATTTCCTGCTGCGTGCAGTCTACATAAACATAATCATTTCCGCAGCCATGCATCTTGGAAAACTTAAATTTCATCATTCTTTCTCCTTGTATCTGTCTACCATTCTCCGGCAAATACAGTTTCACCCTGTAAAACTGCAGACTACCATAATATTATACCCTTTTTGGAGAAAATGAACAAGTGTAAAACAACATAAACCAAATGCAGGTCAAAATTATGCATCCAGCAAAAGCGGAATGACACAGTCTGCTTCCATAAGCAAAACCCAGGCATGATGCCTGGGTTTTGAGGATTGCTGTCAGCGTATTTCCGGAACAGCTGTCCGGTTTTTGTTTATTATTTTGCTGCTGCTTTTGTGGGAACCTTGGGAACGATCTTGCTGCCGTACACGTCACGGGTCGCTTTATCCTGGTTATTGACACGTACACGTTCGATCTTGTTACGGTCGTTATCCTGGCCAGTGATACGTTCCACATAGATGCGTCCCAGTTCGGGTTCGAATTCCTTGGCAATCTTGGAGTCCAGCGTGATTCCTTTGCGAACCAGGCGATCCAGCATAGCCGCAAATTCATAACGGGTCATCGCACGGTCACCCTTGAACAGACCGTCCGGATAGCCTTCCAGTGCGCCGCGTTTCTGCAGGTCTTCTACATACTCGTACGCCCAATGGTTTTCCGGTACATCCGGGAACATGGCCGTTTCAATTCCTGCAGCTGCGTCCATGCGGTCCATCCGGGCTGCCATCTGGGTTACCAGGCTGCGAAGTTCAATGATTTCCTTCGCCATGGCAGTACGGCTCTGGCTGATCTGTCTCCGGCCGTCCAGACCAAAGGTGATACCTGCGCCTACCATGTTGTCGCTGTTGCCAAAAGTCCCGCCGATACTGAACATAACTCTTTCATCCGGGCGGTAGAACGCGCCCACTGCAGCAGCTGTCTCTCCACGGTAGTTGCCTACGCCCGCGGAGAACTGCAGCTTATCGTCCGGATTGAAGTCCATGGGATGCAGCATCGCCATCGCTGCCGCGCCGGCCAGGCCTTTCTTCGTACGGTTGTCCAAGTTTGTAATATCACCAGCGTTCTTTGCTATCTGATTATCCAACGCAGTAATATTTTCAGCAGCGGTATACTCCTGTCTGATGTAGTTTCCGTCCTGATGAACCCGAGTTTCATTGTAAACTGTATCGCCGGTTACAACGCCTGTATCACCCTCTGCAACATTGCCTTCAATCACGGAGATTACATTGTCTTCAGAAATCTGAATCGTCTTGTTATCTCCTTCGTAGGTGGTATCTTTCAGAACATAATTATTTGTTTCATCACCCTTGTTCACAACCAACGTGTTCGTATCGCCATCATAGGTTACATTTGTGACAATGTGGTCACCCTTATAGGTGATGTTTTCTGTTACGTTGATGTTCTTGGTCTCAATCGTGCTGGCATCAATATTTTCGGTAGTGATGTTGTTGGTAGTGATACCACCTTCATTGATAATGGTATCTCCTGACTTAAATTCATTAGTCGTGATACCGCCCTCGTTGATGATCGTGTCACCGGCTTTAAATTCATTGGTAGTAATATTGTTGGTGGTGATGCCTTCATTGTTGATGATAGTATCGCCCGCTTTAAATTCATTGGTGACTTCTACGTTCTCAAATTTTACATCGGAAGCGGTAGCAATGATAACATCGTTGCCGGAACCGGTTACTTCAATGTTGTCGCCAGCTTTGAAGTTCAAAACATTCGCTGTAGAATCATCTTTATCATAACGGACTGTCTTGAGCTCCTTGCCCTCAACCTGGGCAACCCAGCCTTGCGCAATTGCATTATCTAAATTACTTATTGCTTCCGTCAGATTAGTATTATTGGTAACATAATTATTGGAAGTGTAATTTGTGTCACCGGTAATATTGTATACCGTGTCGCCGGTTACAACGCCTGTATCACCCTCTGCAACATTGCCCTCAATCACGGAGATTACATTGTTTTCAGAAATCTGAATCGTCTTGTTATCGCCTTCGTAGGTGGTGTCTTGCAGTACATAATTATTTGTTTCATCACCCTTGTTCACAACCAACGTGTTCGTATCGCCATCATAAGTTACATTAGTAACAATGTGATCGCCCTTATAAGTAATATTCTCCGTTACATTGATGTTTTTGGTCTCAATCGTGCTGGCATCAATATTTTCGGTAGTGATGTTGTTGGTAGTGATGCCACCTTCGTTGATGATGGTATCTCCTGACTTAAATTCATTAGTCGTGATACCGCCCTCGTTGATGATAGTATCTCCTGACTTAAACTCATTAGTCGTAATGCCACCTTCATTGATGATGGTGTCTCCTGCTTTGAACTCGTTGGTAACCTCTACGTTTTCAAATTTTACGTCTGCAGCGGTAGAAACGGTAAACTTATTCTCTTTATCATTATAGGCAACTTCGATATTATCACCGTTTACAACTTCTGCACCGTTCACCTTATAGGTAATGTTGCCGTCAGCATCCTCTGTGGAATCAACTCTTGTATAGTCACCTTCTTCTACCTTCACCGCATCCTTCGCGATGTTCTGGATCACCGTCTCGCCTTCGTTCGTGATGTTCGTCAGGCTCGTATCCGCCAGGTCCTTCGCCGCTACCGTGAACTTGTTGGACGCTTCATCATAGGTCACATCTACATGGTCACTGCCCGCTACTTCTGCACCGGCTACCTTATACGTAATGTTGCCGTCAGCATCCTCTGTGGAATCAACTCTTGTATAGTCACCTTCTTCTACCTTCACCGCATCCTTCGCGATGTTCTGGATCACCGTCTCGCC